>JANOLM010000387.1:0-27991 GCA_031419815.1 Bacteroidia bacterium | reverse complement strand
ATTCGATTAAAAGTCTTATTACATAACGATCCACATCATATTTTTAATATTTTGGATAGATTTACTAAATACTATATTGCTTGCATGATAATATGGTGGTGTAAGTCGTTGATTCATATGGGATAAATTACGAATTATGTTGTTTAAGTAATGAGAGAAGTAGTAAGTTTTAATACAGCATCGGTTTTAGCCAAACGTAAAAAATAATGAACCTCATAGAAGATTTCAAAGAAGGCTTACGTTCCATAAAGGCCAACCTCCTTCGTTCGGTGCTAACAGCCCTCATTGTTACCATTGGTATCACTTCATTGGTGGGTATTCTTACAGCAATTGACGGTATTGAATACTCTGTATCCGAGAGTCTATCTTCTCTTGGGGTTAATGTATTTGATATTTCTTCTAAAAGAAACCGGGGTGGCAATCAGCAGGGTATTAAGGAAAAGTTGTTTAAGCCATTGCAATTAAGCGAGGCTCAAAAATTTATCGATCGCTATACATTCCCAGCCAGCATTAGCCTTTCGGCAGACCTTACCGGTACTGCTGAGGTGAAACATTTTTCAAAGAAGACCAATCCAAACATAAGTGTAAACGGAGTTAATGAAGAGTATTTAGCTATTAAAGGGTTGAACATTGAAAAGGGAAGAAACTTTTCCCCAATTGAAATTCAATATGGGTCTAAGGTGGTAATTCTGGGCAAAAAACTAGTGGATGCCATTTATGCAGAAAAAGAAGAGCCTATCGGGACTGAGGTGTCCTTTAAAGGAACGCAGTTTAAAGTTATAGGAGTGCTAAAAGAGAAAGGCCAGCTAGCCGAAGATAATTACGATAACATGGCCATCATACCAATTATTGTTGCCAACCAACTCGCTGGTGGACGGGGACTGGAATATTGGTTAACAGTTGGCGTTACAGATATAACCCAGATGGATATTGCTATGGGCGAGGCAACCGGCCTTATGCGCACCATACGCCAGGATAGAGTAGGGCAGCCCAATTCATTTGAACTGGCAAAAAGTGAAACACTTGCAGAAGAAATGGAAAGCATCACAGGTGCATTGCGCATTGGTGGGTTTGGCGTTGGATTCATCACGCTGTTAGGCGCAGCCATTGCGCTAATGAATATCATGTTAGTTTCTGTTACAGAACGAACCCGTGAAGTAGGAGTGCGAAAGGCTCTTGGTGCTACCCCACTTCGCATTCGCCAGCAATTTGTGATTGAGGCCATTGTCGTTTGTATACTAGGAGGTTTGGGCGGAATCATTTTAGGAATTTTGATCGGCAACCTTATTTCACGTGCCATTGGAATAGATGCTTTTGTGGTGCCATGGGTTTGGATGATGATGGGCTTGATCGTCTGTATTGCAGTGGGTTTACTTTCCGGATATTATCCAGCGTATAAAGCATCTAAACTTGACCCGATAGAATCGTTGAGATTCGAGTAGTTTTTATTAGATATTTTTTAAAGTGGAAACTCTCTCATGCACTGGGGGAGTTTTGTTTATTGAAATTAGGAGAGATGCCAGAGCGGTTGAATGGGACGGTCTCGAAAACCGTTGTGCGGGCAACTGTACCGTGAGTTCGAATCTCACTCTCTCCGCCATCTTGCGCTAAAACTTCGGATGGCAAGCCAACCTTGCACTAGTTGTAAGTCTGAAAAGAAGGCTCGTGATTTAGAAAAATATTTAAAGACCGGTTCCGGTAAAGCCATTCATAAGAAAAGAATTTTGACTGACGAATCTTCAGCGTCAGTCTCACTATCTCCGGGTTAGATCGAAATCAACGGCCTTCCACTTAATGCTATCATATGAATACAAATAAGTGAATAAAAAGTAAAGAAGCTCAATGTAGCCCATGTGGAGTGCGATGTCTTTTCTGAAATAAACCAGATGAGAATTAAAATTTATTACCTAGGTTTTAGGCTTGTAGTAGTTCTAGCGAATATCAAGAAATAAATTCAATTGGTTACATGGGTTTTCTAAGAATAAAATTACATCTTTAATTATTAAACATTTACGATATGAAACAAATAGCCTCTCTGCAAACCATACTTTTATTAATATTCTTTGTTGCTTTTATTTCAGGTTGCAAGAAGGATGACCCGCAACCCCTGCAGGCGGAAGTAAAAGCAAAACTACTAGCCGGTGATGCTGGTTCCAGTAAATCCTGGAAGCTTGTAACGATAACGGAAAAAGAAGGCACCGGAGCAGAACAAACCTTAACACTTGGAGGTTGTGCAAGCGATAATATTTACAAATTTTCAAATAATGCAACACAAGATTATGAAGAATCAGAAGGAGCAACCAAGTGCACTTCTACTGATCCTTCGGTGGTAGAAAAAGGTACGTGGGCATTTACACTAGACGGAACAATATTGGTATTGGGAAATACAACAATACGATCAAGTTCAAATGCATTTCCGTTTACTCAATTTTTTCCCTTTCCTGGTGAAGTAATTGAATTAAGTGAATCTATTCTAAAAATTAGAATGTCGTATACTTTTGACGGAATTTCCACTATCAACAACTTTACCTTTAATAAAAATTGATTAGCATGGTGTTTCACTTAACCATTCAATCATTCTTATTTACTTTTTTAATGACAGTTGTTGCCACAGAAAGTATTACTCCAACAGACCGAAAGTTCCTTGCCCTGGGCGATTCGTACACCATTGGCGAAAGTGTTTCCGAAAAGGAACGTTGGCCTGTTCAATTAGCAAAAAAGTTGCGTGAGAAGGGACAATCGATTGGCGAGCCATTGATAATTGCCACCACTGGTTGGCGAACAGACGATCTAATGAATGCCGTTAACAAGGCGCACCTCAAGAATGAATACGATTTGGTTTCGCTATTGATTGGAGTTAATAATCAATACCAGGGTAAGTCATCTGAAGAGTATGTAATTGAGTTTGAAGATTTGTTAAAGACTGCCATTCAATTAGCTAAAGGAAAAAAGGAGAATGTATTTGTGGTTTCAATTCCAGACTATGGTTACACACCGTTTGGCAAACCGAAGCAGGCTGAGATATCAAAAGCCCTCGACCGTTTTAATGAAATTAATAAACGCATTACTGAAAAGGCTGGTATTAAATATATTAACATAACAGATATTTCGCGCCAGGGAATTCAACAACCTGAACTTGTGGCCGATGACGGATTACACCCTTCAGGGAAGATGTATAGCCTTTGGGTTGATAGGATTGTTGAATCGTTGGTGGTTAATCGTTAATCGTCATTGTATTCCTATTTACTGTTAACGTTTCCATGATTAACGATTTCACAGTAATTTCTCTAAAACTCTTGCTACATTTCCCGCAACTATTTTATGTCCCTCCACATTGGGGTGTATTCCATCTGCGAGATTAAGTTTTTCGTTTCCACCAACACCTTGAAGCAAGAAAGGAATTAGCGTTGCATTGTTCTTTTTAGCGAGGTCTGGATAAATCTTTTTAAAATCTGCTGCATACTCCTTTCCCATGTTGGGTGGCACCATCATTCCTGCCAAAACAAATTTTGTGTTGGGATATTTTGCCTTCACCTTGTCAATAATTGCCTGAAGGTTTTTGCGAGTCTGATCCAAAGGCAAGCCCCTGAGTCCGTCATTTGCACCAAGTTCCAAAACAAAAATATCGATAGGCTGTCGCAAGATCCATTCAATGCGGCTAAGGCCTCCCGCAGATGTCTCCCCACTCAAACCGGCATTTACTACCTTCACGCTCTTACCAAATTTGAGGAGTTGCTTTTCCGCAAGATTAGGGAAGGCCTCCTCTGTTGATAAACCATAGCCCGCAGTCAGGCTATCTCCAAAAAACAAGATCACTTTCTTTTGGGGTGCTTGAAGAGAGAGGGCAAATACAATAATCAACAGGTATTTCACGACAATCATACTACTTAGCTAATTGCTTTTAACATTATTTTTAGATCAGGAAAGTTGTTTTTGATGGATTATACTTTGTCTTTTGGATGTGCGCAAGGTAGTGCTTCATAAAAGTAGCTGGAGTAAATGATTTATTTTGAAACAATTTTAGGTTAATTACAGTGTACTGCGAAGCTATGCATTTGGGTTCTATACTGAGGATTGAATAAGTCACGGATTTTGAGATATTTATACTTCTTCTATAGTAGTGTAATGTTAATTGTAATTTGACGATTAATCTTTGTGGAGGCTATCTGATTTTACAGTGACTTTTACGATTAACTATTAACATTTCACGGTTATCTTAATACTAGCGTAGTAATAACGATTTATTTCAGGCAGAGTTAACAAAACATTTATGGCAGAAATTGTACTTCAGGCGGAAGGCTTGACAAAAATATACTCATCTGCTGAACGGCAGTTGACGGTACTTGATCAGGTGAGTTTTACAGTGGAGCAAGGTACCACCCTTTCTATTATAGGGCCATCGGGTAGTGGCAAGACAACTTTGTTGGGTCTTTGTGCCGGATTGGATGTGCCAACGAAAGGGACTATCTCGCTCATGAGTTTCAAACTGAACGCGATGGATGAAGATGACCGCGCCTACATGCGCAATCAGTTCGTGGGGTTTGTCTTTCAAAACTTTCAGTTACTTTCTACGCTAACCGCCTTGGAGAATGTAATGGTGCCGCTTGAACTTCGAGGAGAACGGAATGTGGCTATAAAGGCAAAAGAGTTATTGGGGAGAGTTGGTTTGGGAGATCGCTTACATCACTACCCTTCGCAGCTTTCTGGTGGTGAGCAGCAACGCGTGGCAATGGCCCGGGCTTTTATTACAGCACCCAAAATTTTGTTTGCAGATGAGCCCACCGGAAACCTAGATGAAGAAAATGCAAGCCACATTACCGATCTGTTGTTCGGCATGAACCGCGAAGAGAAGACCACGCTCATTTTAGTCACCCACAATTTGGAATTGGCTCAACGCACGGAACGAATTCTTCAGATGAAAGGTGGCAAAGTAATTAGTGAAAAAATTATGAGCCGGATATGATTGAGTACTTTATTAAAATAAAACGAACGACACGGCCTATTTTTAAAGACCGCTGGGTGTGGCTAATGGCCTGGCGTGATGCGCGTCATAATTTCTCACGCCTTTTTCTTTTCACAGCTTCCCTGATTACTGGTATTGCAGCGGTTGTCGCCATCGGTTCTCTTAATAATTCTTTGCAGAATGATTTAGACCGCAATGCAAAGGAGCTTTTGGGGGCTGACCTGGTTGCAAACGGCAATAAAAAATTTGAACCCGAGGTATTGGCTGAATTTGATTCGTTAAAATTTGAGCAAGCATCTCAGGCAGAAATGGCCTCGATGGTAATGTTTATGAACACAAGGCAGTCGCGCCTGGTGCGGGTAGTTTCTCTTGAAGGAAATTTTCCCTTTTATGGAAAGTTGGAGACTCAACCTGGTGATGCGTATTCTAAAATGAAGTCTGGCAGATATGTTATGCTGGATGATGCACTGGCCAGGCAATTTGAAGTTAGCTCTGACGATTCTGTAAAAGTGGGTAATACTATCTTCAAGATTGCCGGTGTTGTTATGAAGATTCCTGGAGGTGGAGGAATCAGTGCTACCTTCACCCCATCTGTTTACATCGCGCAAAGCGAACTTGATTCTACAGGACTAGTGCAGTTTGGCAGCAGGGTAACCTATCATCAGTTTTTCAAAACCAAGACGGATAAGGAGGCTGAACAAGCAGCTAAAAAATTAGACCCAATATTGAAAAAGTTTGGACATTGGTATGAGACTGTGGAGGGTAGGCGCGAGGGTTTAGGAGAAGGTTTTAAATCTGTTTATCGGTTTTTTTCACTGCTGGCTTTTGTGGCGTTGATACTGGGATGTATTGGCGTTGCCAGTTCAGTTCATATTTATGCCCGCGAAAAACGTGAAGAGGTAGCGATACTTCGATGTGTTGGCTCTTCGGGATGGCAAGCGTTTAATATTTATTTTATTCAAGTTTTTGTGCTGGGTATTGTGGGCAGTATCTTAGGTTCGGCATTGGGCGTTGGCATTCAACAAATTGTTCCAGCCCTGTTTAAAGATTTTATTCCGGTTGAACTTCAGTTTTCAATTTCTTGGGTGGCCGTCTTAGAAGGTCTTTTTTTAGGGACGATTGTTTCTGTTTTGTTTACGATTCTGCCCCTGGTCTCCGTTCGATTTGTGCCACCTCTTACCGTGTTGCGTGCAGACTTTGAGCCTGGAAGGATTTTCTCTAAAACGAAAATTGTAACTATTATACTTATCATACTTTTTCCAATACTCGCGGCTGCTTATCAAACCGAAAGCATTCTGACCGGTGCTTTATTTGCGGCAGGTCTGGCGGTGGCACTGGCATGTCTTACGCTTGTGGCTATGCTCTTGTTATTTTTGGTGAGGAGATTTTTTCCAAAGAACTTTAGTTTCATTTTCCGTCATGCTCTCTCAAATTTATTCAGGCCCAATAATCAAACGCGCGTGCTGATGGTGTCTATTGGTCTCGGTGCATTTATTATTGCTACGCTAAATATTATTCAGAGTAGTTTGCTCAGTCAGGTGGAGTTTACGGGAGGGGAAAATCAATCCAATACTATTTTGTTTGATATTCAGCCTGCTCAAAAGGAGGGTGTTGTTAAACTTATTGAAGACAATAAACTTCCTGTTAATCAAGTGGTGCCCATTATCACGTGTAGATTAAGTGAAGTGAAGGGAAAGACAGTTGAATTTATACAGACCGATGCTGAAGATAAAATTCCAAACTGGGCGCTAACGCGGGAATATCGTGTCACCTATCGCGACAGCCTTCATCTGTCAGAGGAGTTGATTAAGGGTGAGTTGCAAAACCGGAAGCCAGGGCAAAAAGATTCTGTGTGGGTGAGTATTTCTGAGGGATTTCAGGAAACGCTTGAGGTTGAAGTTGGTGATTCGTTGACTTTTGATGTACAAGGTGTTCCAATAAAGGCGCGCATCAGTGGCATTAGAAAAGTGGATTGGCCCAAAGACCCTCCAAATTTCATTTTTGTTTTCCCGAAAGGTGTGTTGGAGAATGCCCCGCAAATCTGGGTGGCTGCAACCCGTGCTGATGACAATATTATAGCAAATAAATTCCAACAAGAATTGGTGGTGAGCTATCCGAATGTCTCCTTAATTGATTTGAGATTAGTGCTAAGCACAGTGAACGACCTATTTAGTAAGATTGCCTTAGTAATTCGCTTCCTTGCCATGTTTAGCATTATTACAGGGCTGGTAGTTTTAGCTGGAGCGGTACTCAACAGTAAATTTGTACGCATTAAAGAAAATGTTTTACTGCGTACCATCGGTGCTCGTACAAATCAACTTACAAAAATAACATTGATCGAGTATACGTATCTGGGCTTGTTCTCTGCCTTAACGGGAATCATTCTGTCACTCGCTTCTGGATGGGTGCTCACGAAATTTTTCTTCGAGATAACCTTTTCATTCGATGCTAAAGAGTTGGGCCTAATTGGCGCAGGAGTTGTGATTCTTACTGTTCTTATAGGATATTTTAATTCACGAGAAGTTATTACAACTCCGCCTTTGCAAGTGTTGCGAAGGGAAGGATAGGGTTAGGGTGCATTTCAAAAAGACGAGGTATAAATTTCCAACTAAAATTTCGCCCCGATGGGGCTATGAATTTAATGGTACGAATGTGTTTCTACCAAAATGTCGTTCCTCCGGAACTTTAAAGCCCCATCGGGCCTGCCTGTCCTCCGTACGACTTCGGGAGGCGGGCCGGAACGGGCAGGGCGGCATGTTGGTAGAAAAGAAATAGTGTGAATCGACATGCCTATTTCTAAGCCGAGTTCCTGGCTGCATTGATAATCCCAAACATGCATCTCAGCGCAAGGGTTTTGTATTGCTTTTCAAATACTTTATTTTCTTCTGTCGGATTTCGCAACTGTTGCAACGCATGTTGCTGAATTGTGATTAATGGAAGTACAATCCGCTCACGAAGTTTTATCGAATCGCGAATGGATATGTTATTCTCCATTAGCTCTGGAAGATTACTGGCTTCTAATATTCCTAACTTAGAAAGCTTGAATTCAGCGAACATCTTATTCCATATCTCACCAAACTCGGTATCCTTGGCCAGATGCGCGGTGGCAGGATAAAATGATTTTGTCAACGACATCATGCTGTTGCCTAGCAGCGTTCTAAAGAAAAGTGATTGTTGATACAACGTCTGGAGATCACCTAGCTGGTTATTCTTTTTAAGTTTATCAATAGCAGAGCCTACTCCAAAAAAACCAGGAATATTTTGCTTCATCTGTGCCCATGAGCCAACAAAGGGAATAGCGCGAAGGTCTTCAAGTTTTAGTTCTTGTGTTTGACTTCGCCTTACCGGACGAGAGCCAATGTTAGTGTCACCAAAAAAGGGGAGGGGCGTAACTTTTTCTAAATATGGAACAAATTTGGGATCATGTTTGAGTGTCAGGTAGGCCTCATGGCCAGCATGTGCAAGATCGTCTAATAAAGTTTTTTCTTTGGATGAGAAGGAATGAACTCTTTTAGGAAATACGCTGCTCTCTACTCCTGCAGAGATCAATTGTTCCAGGTTATACCGGCACGATACTTCCTTACCATAATTTGAACTTATCGTTTGTCCTTGTATTGTAATCTGTACTTCTTCATTTTCAATTGTATTACCGAGTGAAGCGTAGAAGTCATGTGTGTTGCCACCACCGCGTGCCGGAGGTCCGCCTCGTCCATCAAAGAACAAGGCAATGATGCCAAACTCCCTCGAAATACTGGTGAGTTCTTCTTTCGCCCTGAAGATAGACCAGTTTGCTCTTAGATAACCTCCGTCTTTCGTGCCATCAGAGAATCCCAACATGATCGTTTGCTTGTTGTCCCGAGATTTGAGATGATCGCGATAAGCTGGAATGGAATACAAACTGCGCATCACCTTATGGGCGTTGGCTAAGTCTTCTATACTTTCAAAAAGCGGAACGATATCAAGGGGAAGCTGATCGTTTTTTCCAACCAGTAGTTTTGAGAGTTTGAAGACTTCAATGACGCTAAGGGCTGTCCCACAGTTGCTTATTACATATCGGTGACAACCTGATTCGCCATTGAGCTGTTGTATAGTTTGTATAGCCTTAAAGCTCCTGATCATTTCTTCCATGAACGGCTCCTCGACATCCAGGAAAACCGGATCAATTGAAATTTTCAGAAGATACTGAATTTGAGAATTTTCATCCAACGCATTAAACTCAGGTTCTGCTAAACCCAAATTTTTTCCGTTGAGCATTCTAATAATGTATTGCCAGAGTTGATGATGCTTTTTACTTTCCTGCCGTACATCCAGACTGGCAAAGTAAAAGCCAAAAGCGCGAAGCTTCACAATAAAGATGTCAAGTAAGTCAAGGAATAGACCGTCATGTTCTTGCAATAAAATCTCTCGGGCCTGCAAAAGTTGTTGTTCCAATTCAGCGGCTTGTGCGTAGGGATTTTTCCCGCCAACTAATGTCTGATAGATGCGCTGTTCTGCTTCCGTGATCAAAGTATCAACTCCTTTGAATGTTAATCTGCGTTTTAAAAAACGTAAGTCGCGATGGTAACAACGAAGAATGGTTTCGCGCAGACGTTGCGCAACTTTAATGGTAATGTCATGTGTCACAAAAGGGTTTCCATCACGGTCGCCACCGGGCCAAAAACCAATTCGCACGAGCTGGTTGTTTTTCCAATAGATGAGAGGAGTATTCAGTCCCTCGGCCAATTGTTTAATGATATCCGGAATAGCCTGGTAAAAAACAAATTCCAGATACCAGCACAAACTGATGGCTTCATCATAGGGGGTTGGCTTTTCTCTTTTGAAGAAAGCAGTTTTTCCTAATTGCTGAAGCAACAAGTTAATATGGTCGACATTATTTTCACGGATTGCTTCTTCAAGGTCAGTGATAATTGCCAAAACGGGACCTGGATAAAATTGAGTAGGGTGAGCCGTGAGAACGATACGTACACTGAATTTTTCTAATTTCTCTTTAAGATCAGTTAAGGCTTCTTCGGAGGAGGCTTGAAGCAACAGTGCCGAAAGCGTTCCTTTTCCCGTTAGGTCATTGATTTGTTCAAAGGAAGCATCCTCCAATGAATCGAACAACACTACCTGCCGCTCTACATATTGAATAAAATGAAAGAGCATTTTAAAACGAATATCTTTCGATGCTTCAGGTACATAATCATCAAAGAAAGTGTTTATGATCTGAGTGGGGTTTTTACCCTCTTCAAATCCTTCTACGCAATCCTGCTGAAGCAATGGCAACAATGTTCCGGTGCGATAAATTTCCCGGAAGGGCAGATTCAAGAACAGGCTATTATAGATATGGTAGCGCGTTGAAACAGCCTGATCGTATCGTGTTGTCATTTCTAAAATTCGTAAGAAACAAATCTATTGATTTTTCGATGACTAATACGGAAGAAGCTTTGATAAAAAAGTCTGTTGCTAGTGCAATCGGTTGTTTACCATTCGTTCGTTAGGTGTATCTTTAAGAGTTGTTTACAGAAAATGAAAAGACCTCTGAAAATTGCTGTTTTAATTTTGCTGGTGGTTAGTTCATTTGGTGGTGTAGCTGCTTCAAACCCGCCCATACAATTTATTGAGAATAGGAATCAATGGCCGGCTCAAGTTTATTTTGGCGCAGATGTTCGTGGAGCAAGAATTTTTTTTCTGAGTGATGGAATAATTTTTAATCTCTATTCAAAGGAGGCTACCGGACATATTTCAAAACCTGAGCCGCTGTATGAGGATGGATATTCCAAAGGAAGCTATATGTCAACCTATGCGTTCAAGATTAATTTTGTCGGCTCGAACAAACCGGTAGTTATAGGTAAGGACAAACTTTTAACTACCTACAATTATTATTTAAGAAATGATGCCTCCAGGTGGGGTTCTGGTGCTCAATCGTTTTCATTAGTCGAATATAAGAATGTGTACAATGGGATTGACCTAAGAATCCATTCGCATGAGCTTAGTTTAAAATCTGATTGGATAGTGGAACCCTGTGCCGACCCTAACCAAATTAGATTGCAATATGAAGGAGTTCAGCAGTTAAGCTTGTTGGAAGGAAACCTCATTATCAAAACCCAATTAAACGAGATTACTGAACTTGAGCCGTATGCATTCCAGATGATAAACGGTGAGAAGAAATCTGTTCGATGTGAATATAAAATAGTGGGTGATCAAACAACCTTTGTATTTCCAGAGGGATATGATGCAAACTATGAGCTGGTCATTGATCCTATCCTGATCTTTTCAGGGTATTCCGGTTCTACTTTTGATAATTGGGGCAACACTGCCACCTATGATAGTAAAGGCAATCTATACTCCGGTGGAATGGTTACAAATATTGGAGGAGGGAATGGCTTCCCGGCAACTATTGGAGCATACCAGACTTTCTATGCTGGAGGGAATTGGGATGTGGCAATTTTAAAATATGATTCTTCAGGTGCGAATGTACTGTATGCCACTTACCTGGGTGGCACTGGAACAGAAACGCCACAAAGCCTTGTCGTCAATAAGGACAATGAGCTTTTGATTTTAGGAGCAACAAGTTCTCCTGATTTTCCAGTTACGAATTCGAGTAGTTTTAAAGGTGGGGTTACAGTTGACCCGCTGTGGGGGGTTGAATATGTAAATGGGTCGGATTTATTTATTGTGAAATTGAAAGACGATGGATCAGCATTGGTAGGAGGGACTTATTTGGGTGGAACAAAGAATGATGGACTTAATTTTGTGTCTGGCTACATGTACCAATCTTCAAAAGTGGAGAGTGCAGTATCTAAAAATTATGGTGATCAACTGCGAGGTGATATCATAGCCGATTTGAATGGCAATGTCTATATCGCTTCCAATACATTGTCATTTGATTTTCCAATAGTCAATTCAGATCCAAACATAACTTATCATGGTGGATCGCATGATGCTGTTGTTGTAAAACTTACACCCGATCTTTCATCAATTATATGGAGTCGCTTTATGGGAGGGGCTGGAACCGATGCCTCCTATTCCATTAAGCTTAATCAAGATAATGAAGTGTACGTGGCAGGCGGAACTACTAGTGTTGACTTTGGCGGCATGAATGGTTTACACACAACCTCGCGAGGCAATATCGATGGATGGATTGCCAAACTATCAGCAAATGGCGATCAGATACTCAACGGCACTTACCTTGGAACTCCTTCATATGATCAAGCCTATTTTATTGACTTGGCTACCGATGGAGGAGTAGTTGCCTTTGGGCAAACACAAGGGTCTTATCCGGTTCAAGGCAATGTATATTCAAAACCAAACTCTGGCCAATTTCTCCACAAACTTTCGGCTGATTTGAAGACCACAATTTTTTCAACTGTAATTGGTTCGGGAAGTCGCAGCCCCGATATCTCCCCAACGGCTTTTCTGGTAAGCGAGTGCAACACTATTTATTTAAGTGGCTGGGGTGGCGATATTAATAGCCCTAACAGCGATGTGCTTATACGTAATTATGTTGGTGGGTCAACCTTTAATCTTCCGATAACAAATGATGCTTATCAAAAGGAAACCAATGGAAATGATTTTTATTTGATGGTGTTGTCCGGAGATGCAAGCGAGTTTATTTATGGTACTTTCTTTGGAGGAAATTCTTCACTAACTCATGTTGATGGAGGCACGAGTCGGTTCGACAAAAAAGGAATCGTATATCATGCAGTGTGTGCCGGTTGTGGTGGCCAATCTGACTTTCCAGCAGTGAATGTTCCGTTGGAGCGGCAAAAGAATAAAAGTTCTAACTGCAATAATGCCGCTTTTAAATTTGATCTGTCTTTATTAAAAGCCCGCATCCAAACTAACAACATTGACTTGTCACAGCCAGGGTATAGGGAAGTATGTTATCCCGATAGTATTGTTTTTCAAAATAGAAGCATAGGTGGAAAAATTTATTTATGGGATTTTGGGGATGGAACGAGCCAAGCGAAAACAGATATACGTGACATCGCCCATCAATACAACGAGACAGGAAAATATAAAGTTAAGTTAAAGACTTTGGATCAGGGCACTTGTATTGGCAAAGACTCAACGTACGTAACCATTAATGTTTACAAACCACTTGGCTTCGCCTCTGAGGACCAAACTATTTGTTTTGGTTCTTCCGCTCAACTTGCAGCAGGCGGTGGGGTCTCTTATGAATGGACTGCTAAGGATGGAGAATTTAAATCTCAAATTGCTAACCCATCGGTAACCCCTAATGCAGATGCTGACTATTTTGTTTCGATTACGGATTTTCAGGGCTGTCTTAAAAAAGATACCGTTTTGATTGAGGTTGTTCCTGCAATTGATTTGAAATATGAATTAAAGAAGAAGTTTTTGAATTGTTCTTCGCGCCCATTAGTGGAGGTTACTAATCTTTCTAACCCGGCTGAAGAAGTTTTTTTTGACTTTGGGGATGGCACCACTTCTGATTTAGATCAAGTGCTTCACGAGTATGAAAAGGACAGCATCTATCGTGTTCGTCTGATTGGAAAAAAGGAGTTTTGTATCTACGAAAAATATGAAGAAATTCCAATCTACACTTTGAAAGTTCCAAACGTTATTACTCCTGAGCAATCTCCAGGAAAGAATGATATGTTTAAGATTATTTTTGATAATCAGCCTATTTCTAAAGCAGGAATACAAACTTCATTGATTGTTTATAATCGATGGGGAGAAGGTGTTTACTTTAACGATGACTATAAGGAGAATTGGTCGGGTGAAGGATTGGCCTCTGGTGTTTACTATTATGAAGTGAAGATTGATCAGGAGCAATTGAGTTGTAAGGGCTGGGTGCATGTAATTAAGTAAACGCCAGCATTTGATTAAAACTGAAAATAAATAAAGGGTTGGATGCCTGCAGACTTGGTCTGGATGACCAGCAGAACAATGGCAATCATAATGGCAGCTTTAGCGGTTAAAGATATTTCAGTAAACCACTGCTCCGCTTTTGATTCTATTTCTTTAGGAATGAAGTGAAGTAGATAGCCCACAATCATGAGAGAAAGAACAATTTTATATCCCGATACAAACTCTAAAAATATTTGTGGCGTAAAGTGAGTTGTGATTTGTGAAATCATTTGACCTGCGATTTCCATATTGCCTGCCCGAAAGAATATCCAACAGAAGCAGACGAAATGAAAGGTGAGAATGACACCGATTAAATTACTCAGTTTTTCTGGTAAAAATTTTTTAGTTGAAGTAATGGGAAATAGTGAGAGGAAGAATTTATGAACCATTAGAGCGGCACCATGCATGGCTCCCCACAGTATGAAACGGAATGAGGCACCATGCCAAAGCCCGCCCAAAAGCATTGTGAGAAAAAGATTTAGGTAAGTCCGCAATTTTCCTTTACGGTTGCCTCCCAGTGAAATGTATAAGTAGTCCTTTAGCCAACTAGAAAGCGACATGTGCCATCGCCTCCAAAACTCAGTGATATTTTTTGATTGATAAGGTGAATCAAAGTTTAAACAAAACTGGAAACCAAGAAGCAAGGCAATGCCAATGGCCATATCCGAATATCCTGAGAAATCGCAGTAGATTTGGAGAGCATAGCCATAGACTCCAAACAAATTTTCTAAACCAGTATAAAGTGTAGGCGCATCAAAGATGCGATCAACAAAATTCAGGCTGATGTAATTGGAGATAATTGCTTTTTTAAAAAGGCCAGTGCAGATCAGGTAAGTTCCACGACCAAACATTTCTTTTGTAACGAGAGTAGGCTTATCAATTTGGGGCAGAAAGTCTGCGGCACGAACGATGGGACCGGCTACAAGCTGCGGGAAGAAGGAAACGAAGAACGCGTAATCTAAAATATTATTTACCGGCTTTAGCGTGCCTCGGTAAATATCAATGGTGTAACTAAGAGACTGAAATGTAAAAAATGAAACACCAACCGGCAGAAATATATCAAATGGTTCATATGACAAATCTGCCATGCCGCTGAATATCTCATGAATGAAATTGGTGTATTTGAAGTAGCCCAGCATACCCAGGTTAATTACCAGGCTGAAGCTCAGCATAAACATTTTTTTTGTTTGCGTTGTGGCGCGGTATATAAGGTTTGCTAGTCCAAAATCAATTATGATAGAGCCGATTAGAATTAAAAAATAGATGCCGCTTGACTTATAATAAAAGTAAAGTGAAAAGAGAGTGACAAAGGTAAGTTTGGCGCGATGAGTTTTTTGAAGTGCTGTGTAAATGGTAAGAAAAGCAGTAAATAAAAATAGAAAGAACCCGCTGTTGAAAATCAACGGCTCTTCCGGATGGTAACGGAATTGTTCTAGAAGTTTATGGATATCGATAGGAAACATACGTGTTGTAGCTTTTTATTAAAGCCTGATAAAATAGATTACCCTGCAGTTCATATCCCTCTTTTGTAAAATGAATTCCATCGCGTTGAAGAAGATTGTATTTGTTGTAGGCATCAGCTGAATGGCTTCCCCCCGCTGCTGCATAAAGATCCCAATAAGCAAGATTATGTTGATCGGCATATCGGGTAATGATATCTCTTACGAGTTCAATACCGGGATTTCTGCGCGTCTTTTTCCGGTAGCTATCAGGTGGAGTTGTAAGAATAAACTTTGCGCCAGGATTTTTAATCCTTAGGGATTGTACCAATTTATCAATGTAAGTGAAGAGTTGTGAATCGATGTAGGGATGATCGAGAGCCTCATTCGTACCAAGGGATAGAATGAATACATCAGGATGCAAGGCCATTGTTTGTTCGGCAAGGTATGCGGCTTCATTGTAGTGCTTATACTTTGCGCCATTTACTCCGATGGCATGATAGAGTATCCCTTTTTTTCCATTTTCCAAACTAATCCCGAATATGGTTGCTTGCGTTTGCAGTGAGGTGGGAGGTAGCGTTTGTAAAATGATTTTATTTTTACTTTTTGGGAGAAGTACTTTGGAGGAGTTAGGAAATGATTCAAATGTAAACGACCCTATGAAAGCCAAATCCTGATGGGCAGAATCTATAACTGAAAAGTTATAACTCGTGAAGTCTTTTTGATAGAATAACGTAAGTCGATCAAATCCATAATCTAATGGCGGGTAGTTCAGTGTCTCAATACTCAGGCTTGCATTTGGCACCTGAGTGCTTATGGTAATTCCCCCAATGCCAATTGGAAGGGGTTGAGATGGGAAAACACATCGCTTGGAATCCCATTTGGTGTCGGAAGAAGTAATAATATTATAAGCTTCATTCGTATGGGCTACTCTTCCTGGAACAATGAGACCACGGCCAGCATTTCCAAACTCCTTTTGAATGTTTTGCCGTATAGTACCACTTAAAAAATCAGCTTGAATGTGAGAATCTCCAATCTGAATAAGATTTACTTGTTGCGCACCTCCTTTTTTGAGTTGATAAAGTTTCTCAAAGAAATCTGCTAAGTATTCTGAATTGGTTATCTGGTTTTCTTCTTCATTTTCAAAACCATACTGCCGAAATGTAAAGGAAATAGAATCCTTTTGCCCATAGGCTTTGGTAAAAAGAAGAAGGATCACCAAAAGGTTAAGGACGTACTTTTTTCTTTTTAGCATAACGCTCTTGTTCAAATAAAATAACCCTTGCCAGTTGTTTTGCTAATTTATTTCCGCCTTTAAAGGTAAGGTGTGTGTGGTCTTTAGCAGCCAAAGAAGGTACCGCGTTCACAAATTTCACCATGCTATTTTCGCCTCCCATAGCTGCAAATAAATCCCAAAAAGCTATTCCACACTCTTGCGCAATCTCACGCTGTGCATCACGCATCATGGGTATAAATGGTATCGTCCTGAATTTTCCATTTTGGTTGCTGCTCCGGTCGCTCACGCTAATGAGCAGGATACTGCTTTTAGGAAAATTATCTTTTAGCCTGTTCACTGTCCGAACCATTTTGTCTACGTACCAATCGTATCCCAACGTATCATTTTCTGTCACCACATTCAATCCATATTGAAGGATGATAAGCTTATAATTTTGGAAAGCATTAAATTGTTTGTTCATCTCAGGCGAGATAGTATAAAGACCCACCCCTGAATTTCCACGCATGGCCAGATTGTCAACATATACTCCTGTGGGTTCTTCAAAGCTTAATCCGTATACTTTCAGGCTGTCATAGTTGTTGAATCTTAGTTTTATAGATTGGATATTCTTTTTGTTTAGTTTCGTTTGTTCTAGCACATCCGAAGATTTTAATTCTGTTGTATAGGTGAGGGAGTCATTGACGGTGTAATCCAGTGTAGCCTTTAGTGGGTTGGAGTAGAATACCCTGATTGTTTTAAACGGAATTGGTTTCTTTTTCTTTGCCGGTCGGTACTCTGCTTCATTATCTTCAAGTGGTATAAAACAAAAGCCTGGAGTGCATAAGGGCGACCATTCACTTTTTTTTCCTACTATTGAAAATGTCTCCCAATTTTTAAACGTATGTTGAATGCTCGTCCTGAATTGTGCTACCTCAGTGGCCATGGGTACATAACCAACACCTCTTCCCCCAAATATAGATTGGAGAGTATCGCGAAAGCTTGCTGATAGAATATCACCCTCAATGAAGGAGTCTCCAAAAAAAGCAATCCTCACCGGTCTTTTTCTTGAGTCTTTTAACGAATTAAAAAAATAATGCAGGGCTCTCTTGTCCTTGCTATAATCTTCCAGGCACGTCATGCCTGGTTTACAGAGGTTATTCTTGGTAATATTTTTTTTACTGGATTTTTTTTTGGGAAGAAGTTTTGGCGGATCAGGCTGAATGTCGGCTAAGAGGTTTACTTTTTTAAATTTAAAGTCACCAACGGTTATTTCAGGAATGAAAGATAGAATCAAGAGCGTGCAGATGACGATACCAAAAAGAATAAGGGAATAGGAGAGTCTGTTTTTTTGCATTCAGCTTAAAGAGTTTGCCACAGATTCACAGATTGTACAGCAATGTTGGTTGTCCTTAAGCCTTTCTTCCAGGAGCTTTGGAATTTAAACTTAATTTGTGAATCTGTGGCGATTTAGTTTGTTGATTATCAGAGATCAAACATAACCAGAAATCCAATAGGCTGTAAACCCTACCCATTCTTTTATGAGGGCCGTCCATGTGTTGAAGCCATCCACTTTAGGTACGAGCAGAACATCCACCGTGAATACTCTCTTATGAGTAAAAAAGTCTGTGGAAAACAAATCCATTTTTAACCCAACTTTTTTGAAGCAAGCCGCAGCCCTGCGCATGTGATAACCTGAGGTAATCAGCAGGCAATTTTCTGGGACTATTTTTCCGTTCAAGATTTTTCTAACGGCAATTGCTGACTCGTACGTATTTTTAGATTGATTTTCGATTTCAATATCTGCTGCGGGTACACCCATTAAGATTAACGCTTTTGCCACATCATCTGCTTCGTGTTCATCAATATTGATAAGACGACCACTACCACCAGAGACCAATATTTTCTTGATGGTACCAAGTTTGTAAAGTTGCATGCTGTGTGTGACACGATCTGCCCCACGTTGAAAATAGACCCGGTCTTTCGGTTCCATTTGAGATTTAGTTACACCTGTGAGCAGAATTCCGTATTCATATTGCTTTGTGATGGAAGCAAATGGTGTAGGCTTTATTTCCCAAAGAGCCATCGTTTCATTGGCGATAAAGTCGTTTGAAAAAAATAGTAACAGTCCGAGACCACCACGGAAAAACCATTTCTTCCAAATTGGTCTTTTGATAAACACCGAAGCCACCAGGAACAAGCAGACAATGACGATTGGCTGAGTGAGGTAACCTAAGGTTTTGGAAAGGGTAAAGAACATCGATGATTTTTACATCCGTTTCGGTAAAGGATTGGAGAGGTTACCTAAACCATCAACAATCTTGCGCAGGATTTCAAAATATAACGTGATCACAAGGAATAATGTCATGGACCAGATGACACCCAAATTGAAATAGTAGGTGTCAATGTTTCTATTTAGAAAATGTTTGGCGGGCATATAAAACTGCGCATCAAAATCAACCATGTGATCAGGGTCTGGGTCTTTGTAGATAGGATAAATCTTCTGAACAAACTTTCCATTCTGCTCGATGATCCGGTGTGTTTCAGAGGTATTCTTTACCAATTCGGTAATGGCTTCATTTTGATAGGAATTCCGAAACACTTCGAAATCTTTTTCTCTTTCAGCTGTGCTGGTCAATCCACTGATTTTTTTGTCTTTCATTAAATCAGCCTGGTTATAACGCTTAATATAATATTTTTCCAGGTTGTCCATAAAGTCTATGGTTTGTCGATATACAGATGAATCAAACCTTTCAATAGTAAGATTATTTAGGCTTTTGAAATTATCATTTCCAATATCTTCGAGCTCAGTTGCTATTTCATTTCTGACAAGATCCAGGGCTTTTTTTACTTCTTGAAGAATGGCGGGGTCTTGATTTTTAAAATGCAGGTTTACAAAATCAAGCTTGCTTTCAATCTCGGGAATAAAGTAGATTTTCTTATAATCTGATTCTGACATTACTTTGTCGTGCAAGTAAAATTCTTTCTCAAAAGAGTTGTCTTTATACTGAGCTACCATGGAAGCTTCAAATGCCCATCGCGAAGCCATCAGATCGCCCACTAAAGGAACTGTTGCCGTGTTGCCAATGATTGGATTTAGTTTATCAAATTTTACCACAACACCACTGAGAATAAGTTGGGGTATCAGAAGGATGGGTATTAGAATGTAAATAGTGACAGCAGAGTTAAAGGCAGAAGAGATGTTGAGGCCCAACAGGTTAGCGAAACAAGAAGACGTAAATAGAATTCCCCAATGAATAAAAAACATTCCTTCAATTTTAAGAATAGAGTGAGCAACTATCACAAACAAAAGAGTTTGGATGGCAGAAATCATGAACAAAATTGAAATTTTAGAAAAAATATAGCTGCTTCTACTTAGGTGGAGAAAGGCTTCACGTTTTAGAATTTTGCGGTCGCGGATGATTTCCTCGGCACTTACAGAAAGACCCATAAACAAGGCAACGATCACGCTCATGAAAAAATAGGCAGGCATGTTCAGGTTCTTGCTAAAGAGATAACCCGAATTAAACTGGTCGTCTGCATTATAATACCGGACGATGAACGCCAGAATGAATGCCAGCAACGGAGCTTCCAGTAAATTGATGAATAGGTATTGCTTATTGCTGAGCTTGGAAAGTAAATCACGAAGTGAGAACAGGTGAGTTTGTTTGAGCCACCCTGGAATTCTGAGCGTGGAGTGAGGGACATCGGGTGAAGGAACTATGGGTGCGGGTTTAATTTTTTGCAAATAAAGCTGATTCCATGTTTCAGGTGTGAACTTTCTTTCATTTGTAAAATTTCCGTATTCGTTAATGATTTTAGTTTCGATAATATTGAAAATCTGTTCAGGGTTCACGTTTCCGCAAGCATAACATTCTCCTTGTTCGCTGTTTACCAGATTAATGTTACGTTTAAAATAGTTGATGCCGTCAACTGGATTTCCGTAATATATCTGAAACCCGCCTGTGTCCAGGATAACGAGCTTATCAAACATTTTAAAGATATCGGATGAAGGCTGATGAATGACCGCAAAAACAAGTTTGCCTTTCAGTGAGAGTTCTTTTAAGAGGTCAATAATATTTTCTGAATCTCGTGAGGAGAGTCCTGAGGTTGGCTCGTCACAGAAAAGTACTGCCGGTTCTCGCAAAAGTTCGAGTCCGATGTTTAGTCTTTTGCGTTGGCCTCCGCTTATGGTTTTGCGAAGTGGAGAGCCAACTGTGAGATTTTTAGTTTCTACAAGGCCCAGGTCTTCGAGGGTACGCGTTACCAGGTCTTCTATTTCTTTTTCAGAAAGGTGGCTGAAGCAAAGTTTGGCGGCAAAGTAAAGGTTTTGATAAACCGTCAGATCTTCAATCAAAAGATCGTCTTGCGGAACAAATCGTATCACGCCTTCAATTTTATCAGGTGATTTGTGTATGTCGATACCATTGATCAGCACCTGACCTTTTGAGGGTTTTTCAGTTCCATTAAGTACGTGCAGCAGGGTGGACTTGCCGGCACCACTGGCACCCATCAGGGCAATTAATTTTCCGGATTCTTCGAACACATTGACATCGCGCAAACCAAGCCTACCATTTTTAAATTGATACGAAATATTTTTGGCTTCAAAGCTGGTGCGGGTACTATCACCCATCTTTTTAAACTGCCGTAAAATATCTCCATAATAGACGGGGTCAGCCGTTTCCCATCGCATGGTGCTGCCAATACCTAATACATTAATATTGCCTGGTTTTTGCGGCACACCATTTAGAAAAACATCTGTGTGACCGATGTACTTAAAAAAGTAGATGTTAGTCACTTTTAAATATAGTATGGCAATAAGTCCGTTCAAACTCTCCCTGAAAATGTGTTTATGTTCACCGTTCGGTTGTGGTTCAGAGTTGATGATGAGGATATTCGTATTATTAAATTCGTGCTCTTCTTTTCCAAGCACGTATTTTTTTATAAGGTCAAGGTCTTCGAGTGTAATGTTAAATGATCTTCCAATAACTTTCGCGAGGTGGTCTTCGCGTGCTGAAATGGATCCATCCGCAAGAATAATATCCATTAGCTCGATCATGATGACCGTTTTCTGCTTTTGAGTGACTTCAGCATTTATTTGGTGACAGATACGGGTAATAGTTTCATCCTCCTGTTGCGGATTCAGATTGCTCGTGAGTTGAGCTGAGAACTGGTCGAATAAAGTCAACTGGATTTCAACTCCCTTTTGGCTGAGATGATCTTCGAGGAAGGAACGAATATGATCACGCTCCTGGTGAGTGATAAGGTCTTCCTTTGCCACGAAGGCAAACAGTTGCATAATGGCTTTGAGTACGGGTTCGCTCATACTAAGAATTTATTTCTCTAAAGATAGTAAACACCGGCAATTGACTAAAAAAAAAGGATTGGGGTCTAACCAATCCTTTGAACTTGTTTTAAGGCACCTAGTGCAACCCTTTTAACTTCTCTGTTTGAGGGCGTGTCATCTAAATCATTCGGTGATGAACTTCCGCAACTTCTCTACAATAAGGGTGATGTCCACTAAGTTCTTATCGGTAAGAACCAGATTGGCCTTGTTGTTTTTGATTTGCTCCTCAATGTTTAGCGCACGATAGCTTGCCTGTAGCGAAATTAAGTCAGCCACTATTGTGGTAACTGGGTCAGTTTGTTCAACTGTACTTAACATTTTCACCAATTCGTCAACTGATTTTTCCTGTTGAAGAATCACACGCATGAGAGGTGTAAGAACAAGATTACGCTGATCGTCAGGAAGAAGATTTTTAGGATAAGATTTGATAAGGCCCGTAGAAATGTAAAGACCCTCAATAAAACTTCCAGTTACCATAAGGGCAGCCAGTTTATTCCGACTGTCATCTTTCAAATAACTATCTGTTTTTTGAACAGACTGATCAAGTAAAGCAGTCAGAGAATCTTTATTGGAGATATTGCTTTCAAAACGCCTCAGCACATCTGCATCAAAAGATCCAATTACACCCAGCTTGTCAGCTAGACTTTTGGCAGCAGCCAGATAGGTAATGGATTCCTGTGTCTTTTCATACGAACTTAAATAGCCAATATCTGCCGCATAAACACCAAGATTAAGGGCAGCCTTATCGTTGCGGGTGGCATACTGATCAGCTTTTTTGCTATCGTTGATAAACGATTGATTGAACTCGGCTCCGGTGGCTTCCAATAGATAAGGGATTTCAGAGGGGGATGGGATGTTGTACACCAAATCTTCTATCTGATCCTTAAGGGATTCCTCAGCTTGTTTGAATTCATCGGAATTTTTGTTTTCCTCTTTTGAGGATGAGCCGCAAGACCATAGGCCAAAAGCTGTTAGAGTTGTGAATAAAAGAACACGAAGACTTGTAAATTTCATGGGTTTATTAGTTTTATCTCCAATTTTACTACATTTTTCACTTCCATTTAAAGGATCGGAAATTATTATTTTTTAAAATCGGGATTTGTATTTCAAAAATAAGGTTTCAGGGTTCACTATGGCACTTCCGGCAGTTGAATTAGCGATTTTGATTGATGATAATGATATAGACTTGTTCGTGCAAAAAAGGTTCATTGAGATAAATCACTTTGCAAACCGTATCATCACCTTCAATTCTCCAATTCGGGCAGTGAGTGCCTTTATGGATGCTGATGGACCGGACATCCCAAGGTTGATATTTCTTGATTTAAACATGCCTGAAATGAATGGCTTTGACTTTCTGGAAAGTTTCAAGCGTTTTCCCCAGGCAGTGAAGGATAAGACTAAAGTGGTGGTTGTCACCAGTTCGGACAGTCAGGCGGATAGGGAGAGAGCCTTGAGTTATGAATCGGTTACTCATTTTATGCCTAAGCCATTATCCAACAAAGAGCTTGATAACATACGCGAAAAACTTTTGGCATATTAGGCAACCGCTAACCTCCTGTGTAAGCTCGCCTATCCCACATTTGTATATCCATTCAATTTTAGTGCTTGGATTCTTATTTTTAGATATTCCCACTTTTAGTCAGCCAATAAATTCTTTCGCTGCCTCCAATCCTGTAACGATGGAAACACGGGCTTCTATCGATGCCGAATCCTATTTTTTTTTCGGAAACTATCAATTTTATGCCTTACGTTTTGGATACTACTACGGGCTTAAGAGCGAACGTCACCAACTTGGTATGTCGCTGCCTTTTGTTCATACCATCTTTGATGCCGACTATGCGGGGTTTGAAAACACTTCGGGTATTGGCGATCTTAAAATGTCCTATTTGTTTGTTCCGTATCGTAAAAAAAACACCATTGGTTTAGAGAGAGTCTCTGTAGCATTTGAGGTTTCGGCACCAACAGGGGAATATAGATTAGGAAGAGGAGCGGGGACTTGGTTGTATAAGCCAGGGTTAGTATTCACCATGCGATCTTCATCAGAAATTGTTTTCTATCCCGAGATGAGGTTCAAGTTTTCCGGTGGTGATGCAAACAGCCTTGGTGGAAGTGATGGATTGCCAGATCCGAACAATCCGGATAAAGAAAAAAGATTGCAAGACTTATCCTTGTCTTTTCCGATGGTAGCCCAGGTAAAGGATTGGGATGGATGGTTTTCCTTAAATGTGTTATATACCCATTCGTTTACTGAACAGACAAGCTTCTTATTTCTACGTACGGATTTTGGTGCCATGATTGGAAACAAAACTTCTGCTTCCTTAAGAATTACAAAATTTATTGCCGGCCAGCCAAGGTTGAACGCCATGGTTCAGGCCAATGTTCTGTTTTTCTTGAGATGATGTACTGTGTACTTCATACAAAGCATGCAACAAACTATGTTACAGAACATACACCAAGCCTTTGGCTGAAAGATATTTAGATATAAGCAATGAGCGTGTAGTGTAGTAACAATTAAATCTTGCAACAATGCTTTTTGGGGTTCGACCCCGTAGGATCGAATGTTTATAGTAGAAATGGGGCTATAAACATACGACTTCTACGGAGTCGAACAGAAATGGCATGAAGGTTCACGATCTCTGTTAAATTTAATATGTTGCGTAATTAAATTTTCGCTATAATGGTAGTTGAAGATTTAAAACTCAAGATGGTTAAAAGCATTACTGCTGAAGTTGATGCAGAGTAATCATTTCCTCTTTTTTAGGATCCCAAAGTTTGAGCCGGAAGCATCTAACTACTTCAATCAGATTCCAGGATGTGGTGGGGGCGTTTCTCAATTCAGGCATGCTTTTCATAGCTTCCACAAGCCTATAAAATGGAATTCGTGAATTTAGATGATGTACATGATGGTAACCGATATTCCCTGTGAACCATTGCATAACAGGGTTCATGATCATCCAACTGGTAGATGCCATGGCAGCATAGTCATAAGCCCAATTGTGGTTTTCCCGAAATTTAGCACCCGGAAAATTATGCTGGCAATAGAAAAGGTATGAACCCATGGCAAACGCCAGAAAGAATGGAAAGAACCAACTGATCAGGAATGTGCCAGCGCCAAGAAAATACCAGATAACGGTAGCCACAGCTCCATGAAATAACAACGAGATCAGTGAGTCAATATGTCTTGCAGGGCTTTGAATAAAAGATTTCAGGTTGAGCCAATAAATGAATAAGGTAAAGTAACCGAATATTACTGTTAGTGGATGCCGGTTGAGTAAGTAGATTCGCTGTTCCTTTTTGCTTAAACTTAAAAAGCGATCTTTGGTAATGGTTGGATAAGAGCCGATTCCTGTTATCGTTAATTTTGAATTGTTGTTATGATGGTGCTCGTGAGATCGCTTCCAGATGGTTTGAGGTGCCAGCAAATAAATTCCAACAGCTTGCATTAACCACTCGGCTAAAGCAGATCGTTGAAGAATGGCTCGGTGCTGATAGTCGTGATAAATTACAAACATCCGCACATACAACAAACCGCATAAGATGCTACAGAATAAGCGAACAGGTATTGGAAAGCTATCGGGTAAAGTAATACTCAAAGCAAAAACGGATAATAATATTGTGCCCAATATCTCTATCCAACTCCTTGTCCGGTTTTCACCTGTAAATTCTTTGCTTGCTGCAATCAACTCCTTGCCCGTTCGCATGATATTCTCTTCTAAACTTCTATTAAAAATTTCCACAAAGGTAAGGAAAACCATATAACGCATCTACCTTTAAAAAATTACTGGGATGCACACCTAGTGTAAAGTTAACCGTGAAATGTTAATAGTTAATCGTAAAAGTCACTGTAAAATCAGATAGCCTCCGCAAAGATTAACCGTCAAATTACAATTAACATTACACTAGGTTCTGAGCGTATGGCGGTTTTGCAGGAGGAACTATGAAAACCTGTCTTCTTGAGAGGGCAGAGTAAGTGGATAAAGACATTTTGAAATCATTTTAGGGCATCTCTAAAAACCTTGCCTTTGACACCTCATCCTCAACTCTTCTACAAAAGGAGAAGGTCAAAAGGAGTTTTTAGAGATACCCTTTACTTTAATTTTCATGACGCGCATGCTTCCACCTGCGATGTGACCACAACCAAATGGTAGGGTCAAGGAATATTTCTTTTTCAAGGCGTTTCATAAAGACTTCTGAAATTTCATTCTCCTTTGTTTCCTTTGGGTTGGAAAACAGAAGCTCAGGAGTTACTTCGTAATATCCTCTTCGCAACCGCTTCACATTCATGTAGACAACCGGATAGTCAAATTTAATGGCCAATTTCTCCGGCCCTGGAAACACAGCGGTATTTTGATTTAAGAAAGTAGTCCAATAGGCCTTATCGTGTGGGGCAGTTTGATCAGCAATAAATGCAGTGGCTGTTAATTGTTTTCTGTTGGCCACCATATCGCGCAATGTAAGATTTACGGGCGTGATGCGGGTGCCAAACCTGGTGCGCATTCCCACCATCATCTTTTCAAAATAGGTATTGGTTAGTGGCCGATAGATGACCACTAATTGAAAATTTGTATTGAGGGCAAAACCAGGCCCGGCCCATTCCCAGTTACCGTAATGACCCATGACAATAATGAAGCTTTTTTTTTCCTCATAGAGTTTATCAAGCCAAGCGGGATTTTGAAAAGTGCAGTGTTCTTTGGACTCTTGTTCGGTCATCTTGAGAGTTTTCAAGGTCTCCAAAATGAGGTCACAGAGATAGCGGTAAAAAGATTCACTTAGGGCTGCAATCTCAGAAGGAGTTTTGTCAGGAAAAGAATTACGAAGATTATTAAGAACAACTTTCTGCCGATACCGGGTAAGTCTGAGTAAATAATAAAGAATGTCGGATACTTTATAGAGCGCACCAAAAGGCAATGAGGCGATGAGGTAGATGAACGGATAGGTTAAGTAAAATGAGATAGCCTGCATGCAGAAATTTCCTAAAAATAGTAAGATTTAGCAGGAAGTATGTAAGCATTGATGACAAGAAACAATTAAATTTTTTCTGTTTCGATTGCACCAACCATTCTTCCGGATAAACTTCTGATTACGAATAAAAGTTGACCAAACCGTGGATCCTTGGTTAGGCCTTGCTTCCATCGTGCATATATCTGCTGGGCAATCACAGCATTTTTATACAATCCAAATATGTAATAGAAAAGTATGTTTGATACATCGCGGCCACTTTTCAAAGCATAGCGTTCAATCACTTCTCTTCGATTTAGATTTCCAGAAAGCCAGGTGAGGTTAAATTGTTTCATTGCATCGTCATCACCAGCTTCTGCCCAATATGCTAAAGTGGCACCAAGATCCATCAGTGGATCGCCCACCGTTGACATTTCCCAATCCAACACGGCCAATATCCGACTTAGGTTTGTTGGGTCGAGTACAACGTTGTCGTGTTTGTAATCGTTGTGAAGAAATACGGCAGGTTGATCGAGCGCTATATTTTTCCTCAACCATTCTGCGGTTTCATCCATCTCGGTGAGCTTATCTGTTTCGGAATTGTAGTAGCGCTTTATCCAACCCTCTACCTGGCGGGCAGCATACCCTTCCGGTTTACCTAATTGAATAATTCCTGTTTTGCTAATGTCAAGACCATGAAGTACAACAAGGTTATCGATCAAAGATTCTGATATGGATTTGTGCATTTCTGGCGCTAAATTCATCTTCACTGCATTGGCCGCTCTCAAAATTGTGCCATTTATCTTTTGCATGATGTAAAAAGGCGCACCAATTATTTCTGGCGATTCACAATAAATAATGGGATCGGGTATTAATTCATAATTACCTTTTAATAAAGACAGAACTCGGAACTCTCTACCCATGTCATGCGCGGATTTTATGTTTGCACCATGAGGTGGACAACGAAGTACAAATTCTTTAGTATCTGTTTGCAAGCAATACGTTAGGTTCGAATAACCTCCGGGGAACTGTGTGATCCCAACGATTTCACCTACCACTGAAGCTTGATCTATTAAATATGTGTTGAGCTTGCGCAGATCAAGTTCATCGCCTGCACGAACGTGTACAGTTTTATCTAAAGTTGTTTGATCCATCTATTCACTAGAGTTGTTTTTTTATACTGCTCTATGCCTACCTGCCCTCCGCAAGCTTCGGGAGGCGGGCTGCCTACTTCTTAG
>JANOLM010000386.1:0-31871 GCA_031419815.1 Bacteroidia bacterium | reverse complement strand
GCAACTCACGGCTTTCTATGACGTTGGTTCTAGCTGGAGTGGTGCTGTTCCTTTCAAAGCGCAAAACAGTGTGCGCACACGTCAGGTAGATGAAGGGCCTTTTAAAATTGATATTAAGGAATACCTTAACCCCTGGCTTTATAGTTACGGCTTCGGCTTCCGCTCCATGATGCTTGGATATTATATGAAGTTTGATCTGGCTTGGCCAGTTGAAAACTATAAAGTGAAAGATCCAAGAGTCTATGTAACTCTTGGCTTTGATTTCTAAGACCTACCCAGTCGCCAACAACCGCATCGTGTTTCTCCTAAAGGACAAAAATTCTATACCTTCGCAAGGAATTTTATTTTTAAGAGCTTACCATTAATTTAATGTATGATTAAATCCATGACCGGCTTTGGCCAGGCTGTTTCAAACAGTAACGAAGCGACCATTACTGTTGAGATAAAAAGTCTCAATTCAAAATTTCTGGATCTTAACCTTCGTTTACCAAAACTATTTTCTGAAAAGGAACTGGAGCTTCGTAATCTTATTTCTGAAAAACTGGAGCGCGGAAAATTATCTTTTTCAATCGACTATCAGCCGGCCGTAAAAGAAGAAGTTCATCAGCGCTATAACGAAGTGTTGTTTATAGCTTATTATGCGGAGTTAAAAAGACTTGCCGATCGGGTAGTAGCACCATATGACAATCTTTTCCAGCTTGCGTTAAGCTCACCAGATGTTACAGAAAATAAGGTTCAAGAAGAACTGGATCCAACCCTGTGGGAGAAAGCACAACAAGCAATAACCGAAGCCATCCAGAAATTTGAAAAATTTAGAATGGAAGAAGGGAAGTCGATGGAAGTAAAACTCGTTCAGTACATTGAGAGTATCAGGAAAGAACTTTATCACGTGGAAGAAATCGACCCTAAGCGGGTTGAGAAAATCAGAAGCAAAATTAAAGGTAACATCACTGATTTTTTTGGCAGTGAGGGTTTTGATGCAAATCGCCTTGAACAAGAGATTATTTTCTATATCGAAAAACTGGATATTCATGAAGAGAGGGTGCGCTTGAAAACCCACCTGGACTATTTCCTGAAGGCATTAGGCGACAAGCAGTCTAATGGTAAAAAGCTTGGCTTTATCTCGCAGGAAATTGGGCGGGAGATTAACACCATAGGCTCCAAAGCCAATGATGCCGAAATGCAAAAACACGTGGTGATGATGAAAGAGGAGTTGGAAAAAGTTAAAGAGCAGTTAAATAATATTCTATAAGCCAGATTTTTTGTCAGTTTTTAACAGTTGGATTACTTAAGGGCATCTCTAAAAACTCCTTTTACCTTCTCCTTTTGGAGAAGGATTGAGGATGAGGTGGTCAAAGGCAAGGTTTTTAGAGATGCCCTTGTGTCAGTTTTTAACAAGTCGGTTTACTTACATTCCAGAATTTTTAACTTTCGAATACTTTAATTTTGAATTCGTTGGGCCACCCGGAAAGGAAAGAGTAGCACTGCACTCATCAGCTTGAAGACCAAGCCTATCGTGAGCCCCACAATTCTGAAAGGAAGTAATAATAGCCACAACAACGGGAAGAGAAATAACAGGAGTAATGCCACAGGCCAGCAGATGACTAACAAAATGCACCAGAGTGCAAGAGCCATAAAAGTCTTCATGATCACTACTTTTTACCACTCATTGGCAAAAAGTCAGCCGATTTAATAATTATATGATTGTTAGGCAATTGCTAGAACAGATCAACCACCATGTGATCATAATTGCACAGAAACTGTTCAAAGTTGTACATGCCTTGCCTATTTGAATTGCGGTACTAATTTTTTACTAACTTACTTTTAACGGAAAAGTAAAATGAAAAAGGATAAAATTACCAGCGTTATCATCTGGTCAGTTATATCGGCTGCCTTTATTGGGCCGGGAACAGTTACAACTGCCGTCACGGCTGGCTCACTCTATCAATTGGATTTGATGTGGGCAGTTGTTTTTGCTACGGTAGCTTGCATTCTGCTGCAGGAGGTTTCTGCTCGTATTACTATTGCCAGTGGATTGAGTCTTGGCCAGGCTGTTGTTAAAAAGTTTGGCGGCCACAAAGGATTTTGGATAAATATGTTTATTGGTGTGTCTGTGCTGTTGGGATGTGCCGCGTACGAAGCCGGAAATATTTTAGGAGCTGTTTCGGGTTTGAATCTTTTGTTTGAAGGTGATGGCAAAGTGTATACAATCTTGATATCCCTGGTGGCCGCTTTTGTGTTGTGGAGTGGAAAGCAAAAAGGGATTTCAACACTCATGACCATTTTGGTAGCCTTGATGGGCATCGCATTTTTTGTGCTGGCTCTGAATATTGATTTTTCTTTTTCGGAAGTAGTTGTCTCCAGTTTTATACCTAAAATTCCTGTGGGCGCTGAACTGATTACGTTAGGGTTGGTGGGTACAACCATTGTTCCTTATAATCTTTTTTTAGGGTCAGGAATCAGTAAGGGTCAGACTGTACCGCTTATGCGCATTGGCCTGACTATTTCTGTTTTAATAGGTGGGCTGATCACGGCCTGGATTTTATTAGCAGGCACTTTGGTACATGATTTTTCTTCTTTTCCAATATTAGCCAATGAGTTTCAGAATAAAGTCGGACCGGTTGGGGCGTGGGCATTAGGCATTGGATTATTCGCTGCTGGGTTTTCTTCTGCGATCACCTCGCCCTATGCAGCTTCCATCATTGCATCCAATGTATTGGGTGCTGAAAAGAAAAGCTCTGTCAGGTGGGTATGGGGGTCTGTATTGCTAACGGGTTTTTTGTTTGGGATTAGCGGAGTAAAACCTATTCCCATCATCCTGGCGGTGCAGGCATTGAATGGACTTATCCTTCCATTGGTTACGGCATATTTGATTTTGATTGTGAACGATGAAACGCTTATCCCCAAAGAGCATCGGCACTCTCGTTTTTATAACCTGCTTTTATTATTGATTTTTTCAAGTGTGCTTATCATTGGACTTACCAGTATTGACAAATCTATTTCTGCCTTTGCGGGATTGGCGGAAAGTCATTTTACGTTCATTGTTATGATAACAACGCTACTTGTTTTTTTTGTGGGGTGGAATGTGTTTAAGATTGGAAAGAGACAAGACGACTTAATTCCAAAATAAAGGAAAACAATCCATTGCTGATTTAAATGGCTTCCTACCTAATCTCAAAAATGAGATAGCCGTTTATTGGACAACAATATTCTCCAATTCAATTTTACTCAACTCCTCCAACTCACCCTTTGTAAAAAGTAACTCAAGATCTTCCATTTTGATAGAATTGTTTTTAGGCTTATAGTTGATGTAGTCATAAAATTGGATGCCCTTTACTTTTGTTGGATTGATGGCTTTGCGAAAGCGCAAGCTCGCCTCATCATTCTCTCTGAATGAGTACGCCATATAGCCAATTGTAAAATCCTCGCGGTTGATCCAATATTGAAACACATCCTGAAAGTCTTCGCCACCGCCTTCTTGACCAAAGGTGATTTCTACTTTGTAAAATATCTGGTTTTCGATCATGGTATCGCCCAGGTATTCCTTCTTTACGGACGGATCATTCAATCCATATGGCAAGAGCGCAAAATAGATTACAGAATTGGTGGAGGATGTATATTTAACACGCATCGAATCTGGTAAAACTTGTATCATGCCATTGACTTCCCTTACATGGCCTTTGTTGGAAACGATATCACGTATCGTTCCAATGGAATCTTTGAAAATTCGTTCGTATGAAAAACTTCCACCATTTCGCTTTGCCAAATAATGCCGATCTCGAAAATCAAACTCGATAGTAGAATTTAAATATTTTTCTCCGCCAGCAGCCGCAATTGATTTATCAACAATTTTTTGAGGATCGGTGAGAAAGTTTGTGCAACTGAATAAGGTCAATGTAAAAACAAGTAGATAGAATTTAGATAGCATACTCTAAGATTAATGTAAGCCACTGATTCACTGATTAGATTTAATCTGCGAATCAGTGGCGTCTTTTTTTCAACTCAATTTTGCCAATGTGCTTATGTATCGCCCTGGTACTTCCCCTTTCGTTGCAGTTTGATAATCGCTATAACTGCAGGGTACTATACTATTGCGCGGGTACTTTGCACCCGGGCGATTATAGGCCACTTCCATCCACCACTTTTCAGTGAATTTGCTTTTGAAGAATGCGATGGTTTCTGGCTCGGATGACATTGCAACAACATACTTGATAAAATCATTGGCCCTAAAGTCCTGCTCGCTTTTGCGATGATAATATCCCTCTATAAAATACCAGATCATAGTGGCAATTACAGATGCCGTTTTTTTCTGTTCATTATCTTTAGAAGGATTGTATTCGTAAAAACCGATGGAACTAAGTTTTTCATTAAGTCCTGCATACCAACAGATCTGGCAAGCTTCCTCACCTGTGAGGCCAAAGGGTTGTGCATTGGAATTTGCAGGAGCATCGGAAGAGCGAATGGCTGTGATATCAAATGAAACCAAATCGGCATTTCGGATGGCAGGTTCCATCTCTTGTAAGTTGGTGCGCATCTGTCCAATACGGAAAGCTTCGAAGTAGAGCTTTTCTAAAATTGAAGCAGAAAGAGGATCAATCAAATAAGTTTGATGGGCCAGATGAGTGTAACTAAAAAGATAATTTGGCTCGTGCAACAAAATCTTGTTAATGTGTTGCCGGGCCATCGGTTGATCTTTACCATCTTCTAAGTCGAGGAATGCATCCACATTCAGGAAACTCACAAGTTTGTCCATTTCTTCATATCCGCGATATTGACCATAATCAATATCATGAGATCCACCAAGAATAATGGGCAACACATTGCTCTCCAAAAGCATGCGGCAGACTTCACTTATCCGCACGTAGGTTTCATCCAAGTCAATACCTGGATTTAGATTTCCGAGGTCAATTATATTATAAGCCCCAGTTCCTTTCTTTAGTTGATAAAGTTTTCTTCGTATTTCATCAGCCCCCTTAGCGCATCCTTTGTTGGTATACGTTCCCCGCTCTTCGTTGACACCAAAAATGGCAATGTGGGCGTCTTTGTATGATGGCATTTTCTCGCCATATACTTTGATGTTTTTATAAATAGAATTTGATTGCGCTATTTCAGAATAAATATTTTCGTCAATGGGGGAGAAGAAGAGGAGGAGATCCATAAGGCAAGTCTGGTTTAAAAAATCAATTCAAGTTAAATAAAAAAAAAGAAGGCGAGTTAATGCCTCTCCTTCAAACTGATTTTATTTCACTTTCAGATTATCCTCCAAAGTCATCAAACCTTACGTTCTCTTTTGGAATGCCCATGTCATCTAGCATTTTCAAAACTGCTGCATTCATCATTGGTGGTCCGCAGAGATAGTACTCTACATCCTCTGGTGAGGGATGATCTTTGAGGTAATTATCAAATAAGCATTTATGGATAAAACCTGTGTACCCATCAGCTTCATTATCGTTAAGAGATTTTTTTACAATCCAATTATCATCTGGCAAGGGTTCTGAAAGTCCAATGTGAAATTTAAAATTGGAAAAATTCTTTTCAATATTGCGGAAATGATCTGTATAGAAAAGTTCTTTCTTAGAACGGCCTCCATACCAATAAGAAACCTTACGATTGGTTTTTTCTGTATGAAATAAATGGAATATCTGCGCACGCAATGGCGCCATGCCGGCACCACCACCTACGTATATCATTTCACGTTGTGTCTTGTTAATATGGAATTCCCCGTAAGGACCAGAGATGGTTACTTTATCACCAGGCTTGCAACCGAAAACATACGATGAGCATACACCCGGGTTAACTTCCATCCATTTATTATTGGCTCTATCCCAAGGTGGAGTAGCCACCCGTATATTCAGCATAACAATATTTCCTTCGGCCGGGTGATTGGCCATGGAATAAGCGCGGAAGATGGGCTCCTCATTTTTCATCTTCAAATCCCACAACTTAAACTTGTCCCAATCACTCTGGAAAACATCGGGCTTGTGACCCAATTCAGGATGAGGTTTAATATCCATTGTTTTGAAGTCAATGGTAACTGCAGGAACATCAATTTGGATATATCCACCGGCTTCAAATTTAAGTGTTTCACCGGGCGGTAACTTTACAACGAACTCTTTAATAAACGTAGACACATTGTAATTGGAAACAACTTCGCACTCCCATTTCTTGATCCCAAAAATTTCATCGGGTATACGAATGGTAAGATCTTGTTTCACTTTTACCTGACAGCCCAGGCGCACATTTTCTTTTTTCTCCTGACGGGTTAGGTGGCCAAGTTCAGTCGGCAGCACATCGCCACCCCCAACTTCTACCACGCACTTACACAAGGCGCAGGTGCCGCCACCGCCACAAGCAGAGGGAAGGAAAATTTTTTCGTTGGCAAGGGTTGAAAGGAGTGAGCTGCCAGCCGATACGGTAATGGTTTTTTCACCATTGATAATGATTTTTACAGGCCCCGATTGTACCAAACTCTTTTGAGCAAACAGCAATACCGCCACCAGCATTAAAATGATGATGGTAAACGCTACAATGGAAGTAGATACTAGCATGAAAGGTTATTTAACTGGTTACAAATATATTCACAGAAGCCAGAAACTTATAAGAACACACTCTTTTTTGTAAGAAAACAGCGCAGCGGGTCAGGTGTTTTTTTCATTAGGCAAAATCAGGTGTTTCTTTTTAGGATAAGCGGAAATAAACCACGCTTTTGAATAGCCCCAGTCAGGCTCTCATCACTTGTAGTTTTGCAGAATGGTGTAATCGAACAATTCCACAAATCTGAGTTTATTATCAGACTCAGTGGTTGCTTTCGATCAATTCTCGGATCGATTCATGGTCAAATCCGGAAGATTATCTCAGACTATTTGGAGATTTTCCATTTGTTTGGAGGTCGAAATAAATTTTGCGTTGGGCGCCAGGATAATGCCCACGGCTGGTGTCTGGCTCCATTCCTTTAGTTTTTGAAGTTTCACAAGTCCAACCATATACTGTTTGCCGTGAGCGGTATAGCCTGATTCAAATTGATCAAAGTCTTGGATAGTAATTGAGGCTTCCTCATCAAAGCTTATAAATACCTCCACCAGCAAATCATTCGAGAATGTTAAATCACTGAGCTGATTTCTCTTTTTATACTCATAGGCATAGTCATAAGAGAGAGCTGAGATATCTGAGAGTACAGCGGAACCTGTTGGATAGCTTCCAGCACCCTTGCCGATGAATAATTGTTTTTCTGCAAACGCACCTTGAAGCTGCACGGCATTGAATTCGTTTCGCACAGAGGCAAATGGATTGGTCGATTCTATGAATTGAGGTGCAACGAAGCCAAACACCTTGCCGTCTTCTTTGAATGCACGGGCTATTAATTTAATGGTGTAATTATTTTCGCGGGCAAACTTCAGGTCTACATCAGAAATTTTATCAATGCCGATGTTGATGATTTCTTCAGGTTTAACAAAGACCCCAAACGTGTGAGCAATGGCAATCACGAGTTTGAACTTTGGATCAAAGCCTTTTACATCGAGGCTCGGGTCCGATTCGGCAAAGCCAAGATCTTGTGCCTGTTTCAAGGCATCATGATAGTTTTTCCTCTCTTCAAAAACTTTGGTGAGAATAAAGTTGGTGGATCCATTAAATATTCCCTCAATGCTGTTCAAGAGGTCGTTGTCATAATATTCTTCCAGATTGCGCAGAATAGGTATGCTTCCGCAGACAGCACCTTCATATAACACGGCCTTGTTGTGTTTTTTTTGCAACTGGTAAATCTCTTCCAGATGTTCGGCCAACATTTTTTTATTGGCAGTCACCACTGATTTTCCGTTTTGTAATGCAGCTTTTACAATTTCAAAAGCGGCATTGGCATCATCTATCAATTCGATCACCACATCAATATCTGGATCATTTAGAATATCCTCTTTGTTGAAGGTGAAAATATCGTGTGCTAATGGCCGTTGTTTATTTTTGTTTTTTACACATATTTTTTTGATCTCAGCTTTCACCCCTTTTGTTTCGTGAAGCACATGGTAGAGACCCTGGCCTACACATCCGAATCCAAATACTCCTAGTCTCAAATTTTGATGTCTGTGATTTTGATCAAGATGAATTGTTCCGTTTTCTTTTTCTGATGCCATTTTGAAATTCGCTTATACGAATGTTTATAATTTTTCTATTAACTGAGATTCTTTTTTTACGGTTGTTAAAAACTTCCGCACTATTTGGTTGAATTGATCAAACTCTACTAAAAAACCATCGTGTCCGTAAAGAGAGTTAATGACTTGTAGTTGAGCATTTGCAATTTTTTCGACTAAAAATTTTTGCTCGGATAGTGGAAATAAAATATCACTATCAATACCAATCACCAATGTTCTGGCTTTAATCTTAGCAAGAGCTGCTGCAATACTTTCTTTGCCCCGGCCCACATTGTGATTATCCATAGCTTTTGTTAAAGTCCAATAGCTAAAGGCGGTGAAGCGGTTTGCTAACTTCTCTCCCTGATATTGTTGATAGGAGGAGGCACGAAAGTCATCAAGCGGTTCATTTGTTTTTTCAGCTTGGGTTTGGTCGTAGGTGTTATACGTGCGAAAAGAAATCATACCCATTGCGCGGGCAGCTTTGATCCCTTCACTTCCTGCACGGGCATCATTTTCTTTCCAGGTAGGATCAATCGCAATGGCCATTCGCTGAGCTTCGTTGATTGCAATTCCCCAAGGAGAATGTTTTGCATTGCAGGCTATAGGAATGATATGTTGAAATACTTCCGGCTGGGCAATTGCCCACTCCAGAACTTGTTGGCCGCCAAGGGAACCACCAACAAGCGTGTGAATTTTTTCAAAACCAAGATGCTGACGCAATAAATCAAATGCTTGTATAATATCGCGGTTGGTCAGTAGCGGAAAGGTATGATAAAATGGTTTGTTGGTTTCCGGGTTCAATGAAAGTGGTCCGGTTGATCCATAACATCCGCCTAAGGAATTAGCGCAAATGATAAAATAATCGCGTGGATCAAAAGGACTTGGTTCACCGGCAGGCAGGCTGCCTTCGTGGAAGACACCTTCCCACCAGCTTGTGAAATCAGAATTGCCGGTGAGGGCATGACAAATCCATATAACATTGCTGCGTTCTTTATTTAACTGACCGAGCGTTGTGTATTTGAGTTGAAATCCAGAAAGGTTGCCCCCGGACTCCAACGCAAATTCATCTGAATAGTGAAATATGTGATCTGATTTTGACATAACCCTTTTAAGCAACCAATTCTTTTTCAAAAACTTTTGCGAACGCTTGCTGTAAATCCGCTTTGATATCGTCAATGTGTTCCGTTCCGACTGAGATACGCAACAAGTTTGGCAATACACCGCTTGCGATTTTTTCTTCTTCCGACAATTGTTGGTGAGTAGTTGCCGAAGGCTGAATGATAAGCGTCTTTGAATCTCCAACGTTGGCCAAATGACTTATCAATTTCAGGCTGTCCACTAATTTCGAAGTGTTCTTTTGAGTGCCTTTTACTGTAAACGAAAGCACAGCACCAAAACCGTTGCGTAAATATTTCTTTGCAAGCTTGTGATAGGCGCTGCTTTGTAAACCCGGGTAGTTAACGTTTTCCACCAATGGGTTTTCTTCCAGCCACTGGGCCAAAGCCAAAGCGTTGTCTACGGCACGCTGAACACGAAGTGATAACGTTTCCAATCCCTGAAGCAGAAGAAAAGAGTTGAATGGACTTTGTGATGGGCCAAAATCGCGAAGACCTTCCACACGCGCTCGGATGATGAACGCAATGTTGGGCAAGCCAAGAGGATTACCTTCTCCGAATATTTCCCAGAATTTCAATCCGTGATATCCTTCGGAAGGTTCAGTGAATTGTGGGAATTTTCCATTGCCCCAGTTGAAATTTCCGCCATCTACAATTACACCGCCAATGGTAGTGCCATGACCACCTATCCATTTTGTGGCAGACTCCACCACCACGTTTGCTCCATGCTTAAGTGGTTGAAATAGATAACCAGCAGCGCCAAACGTATTGTCAACAATCAGTGGAAGATCATGTTTCTTAGCCAATGCCGAAATTGCTTCGAAATCTGGAATGTTGAAACCAGGATTGCCAATCGTCTCCAGATAGATTGCTTTTGTTTTTTTGTCGATGTGTTTTTCGAAAGCCTCAGGTTTATCGCCATCCGCAAAGCGCACATCAATACCCAAGCGCTTGAAGGCAACTTTGAATTGATTGTAAGTACCACCGTATAAAAAAGATGTAGAGACAAAATTGTCTCCCACTTGCAGTATGTTATTCAGCGCAATGAATTGAGAAGCCTGACCAGAGCCCACTGCCAGTGCAGCGACTCCGCCCTCCAACGCAGCAATACGTTTTTCAAAAACATCCGAAGTTGGATTCATAATGCGGGTGTAGATGTTTCCAAATTCTTTTAATGCGAAGAGATTAGCTCCGTGTTCGGAATTTTTGAACACGTAAGAAGTAGTTTGATAGATCGGCACAGCGCGTGATCCTGTGGTTGGGTCAACTTCCTGGCCGGCATGAAGTTGAAGTGTTTCGAAACGTAAATTAGACATGGTTATAAATGTTTTTTTTGGTAGAATTAATTTTGAAATGAGATTAGTTGAAGCCAGAGAACCAAGTTGCCCGTCACGCGGCAAGGTTAAAACAATGGCTGTGTTGCAGAAGAGATTAACAATCGCTTAACAGCAACCTACAGGCATGTACAACACATGCAATGAAGAGAATGATGAAGATTTTGGAAAAATGCACGCAAGTCTTGAAGACCTGATGTGAGAGAATTGAAAAAAGTTTTCATTTTCTTACCGGTTTATAGTTCCCTGAGACCATCTCAGGGGAGGATTTAGCACCTTTCCCTATGATAACTATCAGTTGGGCGGTTGCTAGCGTTTCATTGAGCCTTATCTCTCCACGCTTCTTTATAAATCGGTTTGCGATGTGCCTACCGACTATGATTTCACAAACGTATAGCAGTTTGATAGAGTTTCCAAATCATCTTGGAAAAATTTGTCAAAAATCTCCACTGACGAGTGTTAGTGAAGAAAAATGAAAGTCCAGAAATAATTAAAGTGCTACAATAATTAATTTAATCTCCCTGCTTTTTATTGAAGGTGCCAAGTTCATTGAGCACTGCTGACATTCCCCTGCGGTTGTTAGCATCCTCATATATTTTTAAGGCTGCCAGATAGGCCTTTAATGCTTCTTCATACTTTCCCAAGTAGTAATTCTGTACGCCTATGTAAAGCTGCGCACGCCCCAGTTGTTCCACATCGTCTACTTGCTTTGCCAGCGCGAATGCCTCCTCTGCAAACCCAATGGATTTATTAAAATCGGTATTGCGGAACTCAACGCTTAATTCATTCAACAGATAGGCCTTCCTTTTTATATCTGCCTCTTTTTTAACGAGAAGGTGCAGGCTATCTATTTTCTTGTTTTGGCCGAAAGTGGTTATGGCGGAGAGATATAAAATAAAAACTATAAGATTTTTCATAGACTTAATTGCACGCATGGTCGATACAAGGTACAACTTGACTATGAAAAGCCGATAATCTTTAGACGGAGATGAGGTAAGACGAAAAAATTAAAATCAGGTCAGCATTCCGCCATCGACCTGAATGACTTGCCCTGTGATATAAGCAGACATATCGGAAGCTAAGAAGACACACGCATCAGCTACATCTTCTGGCTTTCCCCCGCGCCTAAGCGGAATTGCATCACGCCAGCTTTGTACCACTTTTGCATCAAGCTTGTCGGTCATTTCTGTTTCAATAAAACCAGGAGCAATTGCGTTGGATCGAATTCCGCGAGAACCTAATTCCAGGGCAACTGATTTAGTAAATCCGATTATGCCTGCCTTTGATGCCGCATAGTTGGCCTGGCCTGCGTTACCTTTCAAACCAACAACGGAAGTCATATTGATGATCGAACCACCTTTTTGTTTCATCATGGGTTTGGTGGCTGCCTTCACTGTATTGAAACATGATTTCAAGTTGACATTAATGATTTTGTCCCACATTTCTTCCGTCATGCGAAGTAACAAATTGTCCATGGTGATGCCGGCATTGTTCACCAATATATCCAATGATCCAAACTCTGCTACAACATCGTTAATCAATTTATCGGCTTGTTTAAAGTCAGAGGCATCTGACCGAAAGCCTTTTGCTTTCACGCCTTTGGAAGCAAGTTCCACCTCAAGCGCCTGACCTTGTTCCACACTCGATAAATAGGTAAACGCTACATTGGCTCCCTGCTCGGCAAATTTTATTGCAATAGACCTTCCAATTCCTTTGGAGGCACCCGTGACGAGGGCAGTTTTATTTTGAAGGAGTTTCATAAAATTTTGTGGTGGTAAGACTATGGGAAAAAGCGGTAGATTTCTTTTCTGTGCAGTATTCTTTCAAACGTTAATATATCGTCTTCAATATGAATCCCTGCGCGATAGTTTCCAAATCGAATTCGATAGTAATTTTTGTAACCTTCAAGTTTTTCAATTCCTATTACGTCTTTGGGGATTTTATAAGTAACGATTTTCTCAAAAACGAATTCTTCGATTTTGAGCCTGTCAAGTCCGGGTATTTTGGACAGGTCTTTTAGAAATTTCTTATTGTAAAAGACTTTCAAGCAGACTTTTTAAGACGGATATAGAAAGATTTTGCTTTCTTCAGTTCAAGGCGGTCTTCTTCTTTATTTTCTTTTATTTTATCCGCCAAGACGTAGTCTTCCAAAAGGCGTTCCATCTTTTCATAGGTTTTAATGTCGAGTTGAACAGCTACTTTTTTAGCCCGTTCATTAACGATGTATCTTTTTTTAATGATCAACATAAGATTTTCCATGTTTACTTAAATGGTATATCAAAACTAATCTTTTTTCGGCATCGGATTTTGGGTTAATTTTGGCCGTTTCAAAATAAAGCAGATTTCTATGGCAAGTTATGATCTAATCGTTATTGGCTCTGGGCCCGGTGGGTATGTGGCAGCTATTCGTGCTTCTCAATTGGGTATGAAAGTAGGTGTAGTGGAGAAGGCAGAATTGGGTGGCATTTGCCTCAACTGGGGTTGTATACCCACAAAGGCTTTATTAAAAAGTGCCAATGTTTTTGAATACATCCAACACGCTGCCGACTATGGCATCAGTATAAAATCCGCTGAGCCGGATATCACCAGTATGGTAAAGCGTAGCCGTGACGTGGCGGGAGGCATGAGCAAAGGCATTCAGTTTTTATTTAAGAAAAATAAAATTGATCATGTTGTCGGGATTGGCAAATTAAAGAAGGGTGGAAAAGTTGAAGTGACGGATGCTTCGGGTAAGAAAACCGAGCATGAAGCAAAAAATATTATTCTTGCAACGGGTGGCCGCTCGCGCGAACTTCCCAATTTGCCTATTGATGGAAAAAAAATTATTGGCTATCGCGAAGCGATGATTTTACCCGAACGCCCGAAACGAATGGTAGTGGTAGGATCTGGGGCGATTGGCGTTGAGTTCGCGTACTTCTATGATACCATTGGAACGGAAGTTACCATTGTGGAATTTCTACCGCGCATCGTGCCGGTTGAGGATGAAGAAGTTTCAAAAGCGTTGGATAAATCATTTAAGAAAGCAGGCATTACTATTTACACCAGTTCAGAGGTAACCAAAGTTGACACGAAAGGAAAAGTTTGTATTGTAACTGTAAAAACCCCGACCGGGGAAATCACAATTGAAACCGACATTGTACTTTCTGCAGTAGGCATGACTTCCAATCTTGAAAATATTGGATTGGAAGAAGTAGGCATGAAGACGGATAAAGGCAAAATAGTTGTAGATGATTTTTACAAAACCAATGTAGCGGGTGTGTATGCCATTGGTGATATTGTAAAAGGGCAAGCTCTAGCGCACGTAGCATCAGCAGAAGGAATTATTTGTGTAGAGAAAATAGCAGGACAAAATCCACAACCTCTGGATTACAATAATATTCCAGGTTGTACCTACTGTTCTCCTGAAATTGCGTCAGTTGGCTATACCGAAGAAGGTGCTAAGAAGGCAGGCTATCAACTTAAAGTTGGAAAGTTTCCATTCAGCGCATCAGGCAAAGCAAAAGCGGCAGGTGCGGCAGATGGTTTTGTGAAATTGATCTTTGATGCGAAGTACGGGGAAATTTTAGGGGCGCATATGATCGGTGCAAATGTTACAGAAATGATTGCAGAGATTGTTTCAGCCCGTAAGCTTGAAGCAACAGGCCATGAAATTATCAAGACCGTTCACCCTCACCCTACTATGAGCGAAGCTATCATGGAAGCTGCGGCCGCAGCGTATGGTGAAGTAATTCATTTATAGAAAGCGATCATGCCGTGACCGACCCTATAAAAAAAACAAAAAAAACCTCTGCATAGAGGTTTTTTTTGTTTTGATCTTTTTTAAGATTACTTAGGCAAGGCTACGGCATCAATTACATGGATAACACCATTTGATTGGTTTACGTCCATGATCGTGATTTTTGAAGTATTTCCTTTCTCATCTTTAAGTACAACATCTTTACCGCTCATCATGGCAGTTAATGTTCCACCCTGTACCGTCTTTAATTCTGCTTTGCCCTTACCAGCCTTTATAGCTTTTACTACGGCATCGGAGCTGAATTTTCCTGCCACTACGTGATAGGTAAGCACAGCGGATAACGTTGCTTTGTTCTCGGGCTTTAATAAATTATCTACTGTGCCCGCAGGTAATTTTGCGAAAGCGTCATTTGTAGGCGCAAAAACAGTAAATGGGCCTGTTCCTTGAAGCGTTTCTACCAATCCTGCTGCTTTCACTGCTGCAACCAGTGTTGTATGGTCTTTAGAGTTAATGGCGTTTTCGATGATATTTTTTGTAGGATACATTTCGGCACCACCTACCATTACCGTTTTTTGAGAGAATGCTGTTGCTGTTACAAACAGCAGACTTAGCGATGAAATAATTATTTTTTTCATAAAATTTATATTGTTTGCCTTACATACGAGAGTAGATTTATCATTGGATTTCCTTGGTTTGATATATTTCTTCTTGTTTGTATAAACTTCTTTTCGATAACTTAGCCACTTAGATTTTTTACTATTTCATCCAGAACTCTACATATTGCCGAGAACGATCTTGTAGCACGCCTGAAGGGAAAAGATTCCGCAGCTCTTGATTATCTGTATGACCACTATTCCGGTGCGCTCTATGGTATTATATTCCGTATTGTGAAGGACGAGGATATAGCAGAGGAACTCCTTCAGGATGTATTTCTGAAAATTTGGGATAAGATTGAAAACTATGATGCTGGCAAAGGAAAACTCTTTACCTGGATGCTGAACATCGCCCGCAATCAGGCCATCGACAAGACGCGCTCAAAAGAAATGAACAAGGGAAAGAAAACCGATGACATCGATAACCTCGTAAATAGAATTGACAGCCAGTCGTATGGAGAACTGCAAGTAGATGCGATAGGCCTTAAGGAGGTGCTTGATCGCTTGTCAAAAGACCAGAAATTTGTTGTCGATCATTTGTATTTGAAAGGATATACGCAATCTGAACTTGCCGAAGAATTTGATATTCCTCTTGGCACAGTTAAAACAAGGTTGAGGTTAGCCATGGTAGAGTTAAGATCATTTCTAAGCATAAATTGAATTTAAAAGATTACATATCGTCCGGAATTTTAGAAGCTTATCTGCTTGATGAGGTTACTCCTCAGGAAAGGATGGAGGTTAAGCGCATGTTAAGCCAGCATCCTGAACTTCAACAGGAGTTGGATGCTATTGAAGAGACCATGGAAGCTTTTGCGAAGAAATTGGCCATGGCACCACGTAAAGACGTGAAGGCTAAAATTTTGGCAATAGCTGAAAAGACTTCACCTGGTAAACCTCAAGGTAAAATCGTACAATTAGAATCTCCATATAATTTTTGGAAGTATACTGCTGCCGCTTCTGTAACGATAGCACTTGGCGCATCCTATTTGGCGTACAACTATCATCAACAATGGCAGGAATCCAATGTCGCACTCAACAACTTGATTGTTCAAAATCAACGAGTGGCACAAGACTACAATGTGGTTAACCAGAAACTGGAAAAAATTCAGGGAGATTTTTCAATTATTGAAAATACAGCCTTTCACAAGGTAGTGATGAAAGGCACCCCAGGTGAACCGAATGCATTGGCCTCAGTATATTGGAATGCTTCCACGGAAGAGGTTTTTTTGAGCATTCAAAATCTAAAGGAAATCTCAAAAGATCATCAATTTCAGCTTTGGGCTATTGTGGATGGCAAGCCAGTGGACGCTGGCGTGTTTGACATAGGATATTCAGGCCTGTTGAAAATGAAGAATATTAAAGGAGCTACCACGGCATTCGCAGTTACCATAGAGCCTTATGGTGGAAAGGAAAGCCCAACTTTAGAGACCATGTTGGTGGTGGGCACTACCGGATAAAAATCTTTTATCCCGGTTTCACAAACGATTTGACCCCCCATTTTCTGCATTTTACCGTAGTTTTACGGGCGTTTAACTTTTTCTTCTTATATTAAGTTCTAATTCCATTAAAATCACGGACTTATGAAAGATATTATGATCCGTTTTGTCTACCATCGACTGATGGTTTTTGTGGGCTCAGTTGTTTTCAGTTTGGTAGCCTACATCATGGCAAGAGTGTTTTTCGATTTAGATAACTAACTAACTTTGTGCTGAAGAATAAGGGCATGATTCCCATAAAGGGATATCCAGTAAGGCCAAAATTTTCGGATACCTCGTTACGGCAATTATCGTTTTCGCAATTCTCTGCTATTTTTTTCCAGCTCTATTAGTCTAGAACCTTCTGTTGAGATAATTCATCTGGTTAGTTATACGAATTCAACTGCTTGGCACCTTTTCTCATCAATCAGATTCAAATAATTCTGTTTTCAATGGTTTAGTTACCCATTCTCAATTTATCAGCACAAGTCATATTTTTAATGATTTTTAACCATTTCCGACCTGCTGATTCGATAATTTTACTTTCTAATCAATTGAAAAATCATGAGGTCTACGTATTTAGGTTTCGCTTTTTTATTTCTTGCCAGTGTAGCCAATTCACAAAAACAGGATTCGGTGCAGCAAGCACTTTATGAGGAGGCACTTCTAAAACTTAAATCAGGAGATAATAACGCTGCCTCTCTTCAATTTACCCAGCTGATCAATTCAGGGTTTTCCAATAAGGAGATTTTCGTAAAACGCGGAATCGTCTTTTTTCAGCTTGCGGAGTATGAAAAAGCAAAAGATGATTTTGATGAAGCCGTAAAAGACAGGATCAACTCGGCTGAACTCTTTGAATATAAAGGTAACACCAAATATAAACTGGACGATTACCAGGGTGCGGCAACCGATTTGGATAAAGCCGTAAGTATGGGGGCAGCAGGTTTTGAAACTTTTGCAAACTTGGGTAATGCCAAGTTCAGGATGGAGAACTATAAAGAAGCCATCACCAACTACGACAAAGCAATTGCTACAGGAAAAATTGATCCTGTTCTTCTTAACAACCGCGGAAAAGCCAAAGTCAACCTTCAGGATTTTAAGGGTGCAATGCCCGATTTTGAGAAAGCGCTTGAACTAAAACCCGATTATGAAAAGGCGCTGGAGAATCGTGCAGAAACCCGCTATAAACTTCAGGATTGGAAAGGAGCTGTTGCAGATTTTGAAAAGATCATGTCTGGAGGAAGAAGCGATGTGGAAATTTTTCAAAAGTTTGGAACCGCAAAATTTAATTTAAAGGACAGTAAAGGCTGCGCGGAAGCACTGACCAAAGTGGTGAGCAAAGGCGTGAAAGATAAAGACGTGTTTCGTATGTTGGGATTGAGCCTTGCAAAGGAAGCGGATTACAATGAGGCTGTCAATGCCCTATCTGCTGCCGTTTCGTTGGGTTCTTCGGAGAAAGAGGTATTTGAACAATTAGGAACTTCTCAATATCAGAGCAAAGATTTTAAAGGCGCGATTGAATCTCTTAGCAGAGCAGTCAACGCAGGAATCAACACGAAAGAAGTTTTTCTCTACAAAGGAAATTCAGAATACCAGCAACAAGATTTAGAAAAGGCTTTAGTTGATCTAGAGAAAGCAGTTTCCATGGGAGCATCTGATGCACTGGCTTTCAAAAACCTGGGCGATATTAAGTTTGGCAAAAATGATTTTGCGACAGCCATAAAATATTATGACAAGGCCATTGCACTTTCGGCAACCGATCCTGTGGTGTTCAACAATCGAGGCAAAGCAAAAATAAGTTTGGGAGATGTACAGGGCTCACTTCCCGATTATGATAAAGCTATTGCTCTTAAAAGTGATTATTATAAGGCCATAGGTAATCGGGGCATGGCTCGGTTTAGTGTGGCAAATTATTCTGGAACAGTGGAAGACCTTGATCTGATAAGACAAAAAGAAGGTGAATCTCCTGAAATACTGAAAGTGTTGGGAATCAGTAAATACCAATTGAAAGATAATGATGCCGCTAAACTCTTTTTAGAAAATGCAGTGAAGGCGGGAGTCAAGGACAGTAAGGTAAATTTATACCTTGGATATCTTCGTTTTATAGACAAGGATTATAAAGGTGCGATCGCGTCTCTGACTGTCGCTGAAGGAGCCGGAGAAAAAGAAATACGCGTTTATGAAAGGCGTGGTAAGTCAGCCTTTCTCACAATTGATTACTCGCTTACGATTTCAGACCTGGAAAAAGTTGTTCAAAATGGAGAGCCTGATTTGAATACCTATGAATACCTGGGTCTTGCCTATAGCCAGCAGCAGAAAAATAAAGAGGCGATGCCACATTTAGAAAAGGCAGCAAATCTTGGCAGTAAAGACAAGGAATTATATTTTCAGTTAGGCAATGGTCGTTTTAAGAATGAGAATTTCAAAGGTGCCATTGAATCATACGACAAGTCAATTGAGCTTGGCCTGAACAACGAGATAATTTTCAATAATCGTGGTAAAGCAAAATTAAGTGGTGGCATGCTAAAAGAGTCCATTGAAGACTTTACGCGGGCTATACAATTAAAAAATAATTATGGGCAAGCTTTGAAAAACCGTGGAACGGCAAATTACCAGTTAAGTGATTGGCCAAAGACTGTGGTTGATTTTGCCCTTGTGATTGCCAACCGCGAAGGAGGCACGGAAGAGTATGCTATGTCGGGTGTTGCCAAGTACAACATGAAAAATTATAAAGATGCCATAGAAGATTTGAATAAAGCAATTGAAGGAGGTACCAGCGAGAAACTTGCATTTGCTTCGCGCGGAGGTTCTTATTTTGAAATGAAAAATTATGAGAAGGCACTTCCTGATTTAGCCAAAGCCATTGAACTTGGTGAGAAATCTGCAGAGGTGTTTTACCGAAAGGGTGCCAGCGAATTCTACATTGAAAATTACAAAGCCGCTCGTGCAAGTTTAGATCGTGCTATCGATAGTGGATATGCTGAAGCGTTGGCGTTTGATATGCGGGGTTATTGTAAGCTGCAAAACGCAGAGCTTGAAGATGCACTCACGGATTTTGGGGTAGCATTGGAAAAAAATCCGAAGCTTGCAAGCGCATTCTACCACAGAGGCGATGCCAAATTCAAAATGGGGAACCTACCTGGGGCAGTTCAGGATTATACCAATGCCGCTAATCTTGGCTTAAAAGATCCCGTTTTGTTTAATAACCGCGGCAAAGCTTTTTTAAATCAGGAGCAAACGGAGCCGGCCATTCAGGACTTTGGAATGGCCATCGCGCTGAAAGAAGATTATGTAAAAGCATATGAAAACCGGGCGGAAGCATTTTTCAAATTAAAAAAATATGAGAATGGCGTAAAAGATTTTCGGCAGGTAGAAAAATTAAGCGAAAAGCCAGAGGTTACACTCTATCAGAAAATAGCGGAAGGATACTTTGAACAAAAAAAGTATACTCCTGCACACGAATATTTAGACAAGACAATTCAAGGAGGGGTAAAAGACAATACACTTTTGTTCAAAAGAGGCAAATGCCTTCTGGAGGAGCAAGAGTTTCAATTGGCATTGAAGGATTTTGATGAGGCTATCAAGTTGGGGGAAAACTCAGTTCAATTTTTTTTGGAAAGCGCCCGCGCTAACCTTGGTATGGAAAATAAAAAAGCGGCATTGGATGATCTCTCTAAAGCGATTGCATTGGATCCCAGCAATGCTGATGTCTATTATAACAGTGCATTGATCAAAGAGGAAAGTCAGCAGTATGAAGATGCCATGCTTGATTACAATAAATCTATACACCTCAACGCCAAAGATGCTGCTGCCTTTTACGGACGGGCCAATTGCAAAGCAGAGTTAGATGATTATGGGGCTGCAGTTTCTGATATGGATGAAGCTATCAACCTGGATTCCAAGAACGCCTCCTACTACAAGCAACGCGGCAACTTCTTTTATCAGATGAAAGAACAGGATAAAGCTTGTTTCGATTGGCGAAAGGCAGTTGAAATGGGCGATACCAAAGCCCGGTTTTCCATTGATCAATATTGCAGCAAGAAATAGTATTGCATTAAAAACCACCTATTCCAAGATCAGAATAATGATCATGAACTTGGCAGCTTTAAAATTCTGCTGGAATTTAATTGTAACAAGCCCCATTCATTATAATCTGTGAATTTCTATTCAGAAGAATTGGCTTAAATCTTACATGTGTTCTCCTAACCACCTTTTTAGCCGTTGAATGGTAGTTACAAACACGAAATTTAGTGCATTAAAAATTAAAGAAATCCAAATGAAGAGGGTGATGAGTTTAATGGTTGTGCTGATGGTTGTGTTCATGGGCTGGGCCAATGATAACATCATAGGTAAAGTGGTATCGGTAATTGATGGTAATACATTAGAGGTAATTGGTGAAGACAACGAGATATATAAAATATTGCTTCATGGCATTGACTGTCCAGAATTAGAACAAGAGTATGGTGAGAAGGCAAAGAAGGCATTGGAAAAACTAGTACTGGAAAAAAAGGTGCTGGTAAAACTTCAGGGGAGGGATCGATTAGGAAACAGACTTGGTGTTATCATGATTGAGGGAGAAGAAGATCCGCGCTTTGAATTATTGAAAGAAGGTTTGGCCTGGACATCAGAAAAAAATCCAATTGAGGAATTAGAAACCATAAAGGAAAAAGCCCGCGAAAAGAATAGGGGCTTGTGGAGGGAAGACAGTCCAACTCCGCCCTGGATTTTCCGTAGGCAGCAGTCGATGATGCAACCTAAATCCAGCTAGGAAAATAAAGTCGAAAGAGTTTCGTTAAATCTCAGCTATGCAAACTATAAAGCTGAGATTTTTTTATGTCTTACTCCTTGTGCCATTCTTGGCCTTGGGGCAAAGTAAGGAGCAGGCTAATATGCCTACATCACTTGCACCTTCGCAACCCCACAAAGTGCAGACTGCTCATCGCATAAAAGCAGCGAAGTTTAAAAAACCCAAGGTGCAGCATACTGCTCGTTATGAGTATTATGAACGTGTAGAGAAGGCGGCAAAAGAAAAGCAAAAGATTTTAAGAAAGCTTTCTAAGCCTCAGTATTCAAATAAGCGTTACTTTGGTCATAAGTGTTTGCCTAAAAAAAGACCCTCGTGGAAGATGCGTTATTGCAAAGAATGCGGGATTCGGCACTAGTGAATTCAAGTTTAGAGTTATTCAAAGTTTGATTCAAAGTGACTTTACATAAAATTTTGAACCATGAATCTTGAATTTAAAACTTACGATCTTAATCTTTTTAACTTTGTGCAATGTTTGGCAAAAATATCTTTTTAGTACTTCTGCTTTGGATCGTTGGGATATTATCGTTTGGTCAGGGAAAGAGTGTGGATCAGCCAACGTCCTTGGAGACAGTATTTCCCAAAAAGGATTATGCTCCAAAGGCGAAAAAGAAATCTAAAAAATCAAAAACAACGTACGATGCCCGGGATAATTTTTATGATCGGCAGGAGGAGCAAAGTAAGCAAAGAATAAAGGATGATAAAAAAGGCAGCAGTCCTCAATACACCGATCAAAAGTATTTTGGCCACAAGCGCCAGCCCCGAAAGCGCCCGCCTGAAAAAATGAAGTTTTGTAAAGTGTGCGGGATAAGGCATTAGAGTGCTAAACGCCCTGTCAAATACTGCTCGCCATTTCCTAGGTTCACAGAAGATATTTGCCAAATGCATACAACCCTAGTACCAGCAGGGTAATGCCCGGTATAAGTTTTACGAGCGCATTGTTGGTGACGTAACCAGAAAGTCGCTTAGCCAGAAATGTAAACAAGATCAACAATAGTAGTACCCCCACCGAAGTGCCAAAGACATAGCTATGCAAGAGACCAGCGGTGGAAAGATCAATCCATTCCTGCGCTTTCAGATAAGCGGTGATCCCTATCCAAAATGGAATGGCCATTGGATTTAAAATACTGAGCACAAGACCTCGCCTAAAGCCGCTTTCATTAAACCTCACTGAAAAGTCAGAAGGTTTGCGTGCCGACCAGATGGTGAATAGTCCGATCACAGTCATAACAATGGCCGTGATGAGTTGAAAATTTTCAATGATAACGGGTGAAGAGGTGATCCAATCTTCAAACTCAACAGCAATCCAGGCATAGGGATACTCTATGATTGCGACAGCCAAAGAAAATCGCAAGGCGGTTTTTATTTTCTGCTCTAACCCTAATTGAAGCACGGCCAGGTTCATGGTTCCTGGTGGAATAGAACCTAAAAAACTGAAGATGAGGCCGGCTAGGAATACTTGGATGATCATAAACAGTAGGCAGTAGACAAGGGGCAATAGGCAAGATAGAAAACATAAGAAGAGGCTTGTCGTGATCGTTGAATAATAATAGAAGAGTAGTCAACATCTACAAAGTATCCGCGATTGCCTACTGCTAACTGCCTACTGCCTACTATTAGTCTTACTGCCATTTGCCTATTGTTTACTGCTTTTCAGTGCTTTCAATTTTTTATAAATCTCACGTCCTTCTTTAAGCGAAAGATATGGAACCCCACGTCTGTGGTTCTCAGTACTGATGCGATACATGTTTTTCCAATGCGTAATTAAAACACGGATAGCATCCCACAAGGATGACCCAGGCTGGTAGATATGAGCAGGCTCTGCCCCACAGCCATTGAGTTCAACTATTTTCACATTACCATTTTCCAAATCTTGGAGAGAAGCACACCTCAGATCGTATCGACCAAAATAAAAGTCTTTTACCTGTTTACTTATGGTATCAAAAGATGCCGAAAGTTTTTCTGTGATCAGGTGATTGCCATTCAAAAATTTTGTACCCAGACAATGATTGCCAATTGATATTAACTCAATCCTTTTTCCACAGGCTAATACTTCATCTAATTGATCTTTATAAACTTCTTTGAGCGTTTTCCATTGAAGCTTGGCCCGGTCTTTTTCTAAAATTAATTGTTGAATGTTTTTTTCCCCGTCCCCTTCAATGAATAAAAATTCTTTCACAACTATGGAATTGACAAAACCATTTTCTTCGCTGGGAAAGCGCACATAATACACACCAAATTCAAGTGGAAGCTCTACTAACACCTGAATGAGAAAATCAATTTTAATTTCGGTGAGGTACTTATCAATTTCCTGTTCGGTATTAATTCTTCTTACCATCCAGCCCCGCTCTCCAAGATCGGGTTTAAAGATGACGGGAAAAGTGAGTGCGTTTTTCTTCATCTCCTCCAGAACCTGTTCCCGCGAAGACGGAAGTTTTATCAGTACTGTTTTAGGCTTCACCTCCTCTGGCACTAAATTGAGTACATCAAATTTGGATTCGCCCATCATGCCTCCGGTGAGAATGCTGGGATTGGAAGCTGAAAAATAAAGTAGGGAACGCTCTTTCAGTGCATACCATATCCAATACACAAACATAGGAGCCTGTATGATTCCAAACGGCCAATATTCCCAGCTTGTTAATTTGATAAAGAAAGTACGATGTGAAATGGCGCGAAAAAATTTCATCCCCTTATCGGGAAGCGACCATGATAGACTCCTTGTAGCGTATCGTGGAAACGGCAACGCCAAAATCGGCAGGCAATTTTACATAACTGGCCACTTCGCGTATTCCAATTTTCATGATGGCCATGTGATGCACGGCATGTTCAATGTTGTAGGTAAGCTCACGCAAATAGTTGGTTGCAATGGTCAGGCATTCCTCGCTATGGGCATCGTAGCCCACTTCTAATTGAAGGATTTGATCGGCTGTTTGATGGGAGACGAAGTCTTTTATACGATCGATGGCAGCAAGTGCGATATGCTTGTCGCTTTCAAGCAGTTTATCATGCTCCCGCTTGTCATAATTGACTCTACCTTTTTCAAAACCCTGCTCCAGGCAAATAAAAAACTCAACGGTGTGGCGCAAGTGTTGACCCACAGTTGAGTTACTCAATGTTTCGGATGGCTTGCAAAAATCTTTTTCATCCATTTGCCGGACGACATTAGCCAATTGGCCAAGGATGGTAAGACAGGCATTCTTAAGCTGCATAGGTACTAAAAGATGAGGTAAAGTAAGGTAAAATCAAATTAATATACGAATGTAAAACGGTCACAGGATTCAAGGGATGAACTTTTTCCAGTTCTGGTCGCCTTTTGACTTTAACGGTTTTTCATTCTTGTTCCAGTCCGTTAAAGTATTGGTGCCCCACGAATTATAGAACAGGTAAAGCCGGCCAGCCAGAATTTTAAAAGTCTCTGGATCTACCTTCACTTTCTCCCCGCTTTCACCCATGGCGTAAGCGCACCAGCCGCCATAAGCAGGCTCATATTTTTCTGGGGCTGCTTTGAATGTATTCAGATTGGCCAAGCTCGCAAATAAGTAAGTAATACCTCTGTGGCTAAACTTCAATTCCTCCTTTCCTTCGGTCGGTTTATTATCAAAATAGCTGATTGGATCATAGCCTTCGAGGGCGATGTTCTTCTTGACGTTATAATTTTTTTTGCGAACATCATCACTTTGTGCAAAAACAATGACAAGAGTAGAAATCAAAAGAAAAAAAGTAAAGACCTGCCTCATTTTATTAGTTTCTATCTATAACACAAAAGTCAAAGATCAGTTCTTTGACAGTAGCGGTTTGTCGTTTTGCGTACATTTTGGTTATTTCTAAAAGACAAAGAAACTTCTAATCGGCCATTAGATCCTTAACTGTTTCCCATACTAGTTCAGGTTCATAACCTTTTGAGATAGCAAAACGGGCTACCTTATTTCGCTTAACGAAAAGATTTGTTTCAGAAATCTCAAGGGATTTTTTCTTTATTACAGACCGAAGAGTTTTATTATAATCTGATGAATCAATTTCCTTCAATCCGCTAGCAATACAATTTTTAGTCAACCCCAAACTTTCCAACTTGTGTTCAATTTTATTTCTTCCCCATTTCTTCATGCGAAATTTTCCGCCCGTAAAAGCTTTCGCAAACCGTTCTTCGTTTAGAAAATTGTCTGTGATAAGCCGGGAAATAATTTCATCTACTTCGCCTGAAAAAAGTCCGTAAGAATAAAGTTTGTATTTTACTTCTTGGTGCGATCGCTCTTGATAGGCACAGTATTTTTGGATTTTACCAAAGGCTTGGGCGGGGGTGATGCGGGATGCGGGACTCTTGATTTTGGATTCTTGATTCTCACCATTTAGCTTGCTCATAGCCTAGTATCTAGAATCCAGTATCTAGTGTAATGTTAATTGTAATTTGACGGTTAATCTTTGCGGAGGCTATCTGATTTTACAGTGACTTTTACGATTAACTATTAACATTTCACGGTTAACTTAACACTAGTTCCTACTTCAACAAGCCTTTCGTTTTCAAAATGCTGGTTACGAACTTTCTCTCGTTATCGGTATTAAATATTTTGAAGGGCAGATGAATAAGCTGGGCTTTGTTGACGAACAATAAGAAATGGTCTTTGCCGACCTGGGCACTTTTGATCTGATCCCACTTCATGGGCATTCCTTCGCGTGCGTTAAGCTTCATCACAATCTGCTGGCTGGTAATTTCGTAGCTGAACCGTTCAAATAACATTTTACCTTGCTCAAGTTGTGTTACTCCGTAGAATTGAACCCACCAAAACAATAAGTAAAGGCCTCCTCCTAAAAAGGCACCCACAAACCACCAAAAACTAGGGATTATTAAATACAAAAGGCAAATGGCCAACACGATTAAACCTACCCACCATTGCTGCTTCAAAATATTGCGCAGGGCCATTTTAATATATTCTTTCTTTTCTAAGCGATAATTCTTGGTCTTTACAATCATATACTCCAGGTCAACTAAAGGGACGCAAAAATAGAAAATTTAATGTAGTCTCTCGTTTCAATTCTAGCTTGGAGCAAAATACACTGTTGATTGCAAGACTATTTAAATTTTTGAATTTGAAATTCCACTCCTTAACCACACCCCAAATTCTTTTTTAAATCCCCCTCACGCAAACCCCCAAAATCAAAGCGCTCTTGTTGGGGTTCGTCTTTGTTTTTAGCAGGCTGTGAAGGGATTGGCTTTTCTTTCTCTTGTTTTGGCTTGACCTTTTTCTTTTTCATTCTTCTAAATTAATTGGCCTTTAGCAAAAGCCGTGAAACTTTTTGAAATATGGCATTTGACACACAAAGAGACCCCAACACCTTGTTTTCTCCTTAGAATCTGGAAATTAACAACTGCAAAAATCATTGTTTCTGTGTGGTTGCCCCATTATATTGCGCTTGTTTAAAATTAATCTAAATAAGAATGGTGGGAGGGATAAAAAGCGTAGCAGATATGATTCCTGGAGAAACAGGCATTATTTCTGGTTTTTCAGACGACCAACTGTCCTCAAAACTTTTAGAAATGGGCTTTCTGCCTGGTACCTCTGTCAGGTTCAATTTTAAGGCTCCCTTTGGTGACCCGGTTTGTGTGAGCATTTCTGGTTTTGATTTGTCTTTACGGATAGATGAGGCATCGATGATTTCCATTTTGAATTAGTCTCTAGGTGTACGTAAATGGGTGATGCCAAAAAACTGAAGATTGCATTAACTGGAAAACCAAATTCCGGCAAGTCTTCTCTGTTCAATCAGCTCACAGGTCTTAATCAAAAGATTGGAAATTTCCCTGGGGTTACGGTTGATAAAAGAACAGGCCAAACTTTTTTGGACGAAAATACAAGTGCGGAGATACTTGACCTTCCTGGCATTTATAGTTTGTACCCAAGGTCTCTTGACGAGAAAATAGTAGCCGAAGTTTTTGCAGATAAAAAGGGCACACATTTTCCCGACAAAGTTGTATTAGTGGCCGATGCAACAAACCTTAAAAACTGCATGCTCTTGCTCACGCAGTTGATTGACCTGGGTTTGCCTACAGTACTTGCGCTGAACATGATAGACCTTGCGGCAAAATCCGGGCTGAGTATTGACATAAAAAAGCTATCTGCCCTTCTGGATGTTCCGGTAGTGTTGATCAATGCCCGCAGTGGACAGGGGATTCCGGAATTAAAAAAGTTGTTGGTGAAACCCTTAAACCCTTCACAGAAGAAAATATTTCCAACTAGTGACGAAGTCAGGCCTATTGTGTCACAAGTCCGCGATCATTTTAAGCTGCCTTCCGACTACGAGGCCTTTCAATACCTTCAACAACCGGATAGTTTTATTTTTCTTAGCAAAGCTGACAAAGACTTCATCCAAAGTGTGGCACAAAAGCATCAGTTCTTTCCTGCAAAATACCAGGGAGCCGAAACTATTCTTCGCTACGAGTTTATTCAAACGGTACTCAACAAGGTCATTCTGAAGGCGGCCGGCCTGGAGTGGAAAAAACTTTCCATGCAGATTGACAAGGTTCTAACACATAAGATTTTTGGTTACTTTATTTTTTTTGTAGTCCTCTTTCTCATCTTTCAATCAATTTTTGCGCTGGCTCAAATACCAATGGATGCCATTGACAACGGGTTTGCCTCATTTAGTTATTATCTCACCCAACTTTTGCCTTCGGGGCCGTTGTTTGAGTTAATCGCACAAGGCATTGTTCCTGGTATTGGCGGCATTTTGATTTTCATTCCACAGATTGCCATTCTCTTTGCCTTTATTTCCATTTTAGAAGAAACCGGCTACATGGCGCGTGTTGTCTTTTTGATGGATAAAATTATGCGCAAGTTTGGATTGAGCGGCAAAAGTGTTGTTCCCCTCATGTCTGGCTGGGCATGCGCCATACCGGCTATCATGGCCACACGCACTATTGAAAACTGGAAAGACAGGCTCATCACCATTTTTGTTACACCCTTTATGAGTTGCTCCGCACGTTTACCCGTGTTCACAATACTCGTTTCACTCATTATTCCTGACACAAAACTGTTTGGCTTCTTCGGTTTCCAAGGCCTGGTTTTGATGGGGTTGTATCTGCTGGGTTTCCTAGCCGCCATACTTTCGGCCTGGGCCATGAAGTTTATCATCAACGCAAAAGAACGGAGTTACCTGATCATGGAAATGCCAACGTACCGGATGCCAAAATGGTCGAATGTTGGTTACACAATTGTAGAGAAAACTAAAGCCTTCGTTTTCGAAGCAGGTAAAGTGATCCTTGCGGTGTCCATTATTTTATGGGTACTCGCCAGCTACGGCCCTGCCGATGAGATGAATAATGCCAGCACAGTTGTGCAACAAGAGTCAGCTAATTTGCAGTTGACTGAAGATGAATTTGAACACCGCGTAGCTGCTTACAAATTGGAACATTCTTATGCAGGAAAAATTGGAAAGACAATGGAACCTGTTATTAAACCACTTGGTTATGATTGGAAAATAGGCATTGCATTGCTCACCTCTTTTGCTGCGCGCGAAGTTTTTGTAGGTACTATTGCCACCATTTATAGCATTGGCAATACCGATGACCCCACCACAATAAAAAGTAAGCTAGCCTCAGAAATAAATCCTGAAACCGGAGGCCCCCGGTTTACTTTGCCTGTGGGGCTGTCCCTTCTTGTCTTCTACACTTTCGCCATGCAGTGCATCAGTACATTGGCCATTGTTAAGCGGGAGACCAAAAGTTGGAAGTGGCCACTTATTCAGTTGGCTTACATGACTGGGTTGGCCTATTTATCTGCTTTGATTGTCTATCAAACCATGTCTTGACCTACTTTTTTTCACAATTCGATTTCATAACGTCTGCAACTATTTTATATTTAAGGATAATTGAATTGTAATGACTACTAACAAAACCTACCAAATTGGTCTGCTCTACCTGGTTCACCTGCTCATCAGTGCAGATGGGGTTGTAGACGAAAACGAAAAAAAGGCCTTAAATAAAATAAAGGAAAAGGAGAATATACCAGATTCGCTTTTCAAAGAGTTTGAAACCCAGGTAGCTATCAAAAAGGAACGCGATATCTATCAAGAGGGAATTGAGCTGCTTAATAAGTGCTCGGAAGAAGAAAAACTAAATGCTTTCGTTCACCTCTATAAGATGAGTGAGGTGGATGGACGTGTTCATGTAAAAGAGGTCAGATTGCTTTTATATTCCATCAAAATGGCAGGCATTGAGTTCAATGATGTGGTGGCCCGGGCAGCCGAGTTGAAGGCGTACTGAAATTCATGACCCGTCTTTTCATTTTAGCCATCATCTTTTTAGGATGCAGTTGTTCGCTCAGAAAACATCCCAATAAGTTTTCTGATCCCATCTTAATTCAAATAATTGATTTTCAGGATAGGCGCCAGCCAGATAGCCTTTATCAGTTCCTTGGTTCAGAAAATCCGATTTATCGCAAAGAAACAGCGCTGGCTTTTGCTTCGGTTCAGGACACACTTGCTGCGGTTGCTTTGGGGAATATTTTGCTTGAAGATGCAGACCCGGAAGTGCGTCAGGCAGCAGCTTTTGCCCTTGGCCAGTCAGGAGGGTTTCTTTCTGTTAATGCCCTAATCCCGGCAACATCTGACAAAAATTCACAGGTTGTAGGCGAAGTGTTGGAAGCGCTAGGCAAGACTGTCAGCAAGAAGGATGTTTACGCATTAATCAGTTTTAAGCCAAACGATAGTTTATCTCAAACTGGATTGGCATGGGGTTTCTATCACTTGGGCTTGAGGCGTCTGGCCGATTCTAGTGTGGTAAACCAATGCAAAGAATTTTTGAAACTATCTTATTCTTTAAAAACTCGTTTGGGAGCAGCACATTTTTTTAATCGAAGCTCTGCGTTACCAATTCAAAATTATGTAGATCAATTGATACGTACGGCCACGACAGATCCAAGTGTTTACGTGAGGATGGCCGCAGCAAGTGGGCTCCGAAAAGTCACTTCAAAAGAAAGTCTTGAAGCCTTAAAAAAAGTTATTTCAACTGATCAGGATTATAGGGTGAGGTGTAATGGTGTGCGTGCTTTATTGGCTTTTTCTTTTGAGGAAACGCAAGAAGTTTTGTTAGCTGCGCTGGATGATGATAATATAAATATAGGAATAACGGCCTCTGAGGTAATACGAAATAAAGCGACAGAAAATTATCAGGTAGAAATTATTGAGAAAGCCCGCACAATTAAAAACTGGAGAGTTCAGGCTGATCTTTACGAAACCGCTTTGGCACTGGTGCCCACAAAGGAATTAATAGATGAAGTAAAATCCGTTTACAGCGCGTCTAAAAATGATTATCAGAAATCTTGGCTACTAGGCTCACTATCAAAAGTTGTTGATGCGTTTCCGTTTATCCGCGATGAATTATTCAAAACTAAAATCCTGGTCATCAAATCTTCTGCCGCGCAGGCACTTGTGAACATCAATCATCATAAGAACTTTTCAGTAACACTTAAAAAAGATTTCTCGTCAATCTATGCGCAAGCCTTTGCGCAGGGCGATCCCGGTGTGATCGTTTCACTGGCAGCAGCATTGAGCGACTCCACTCTGGATTATAGGTCAACGATAACTGACTTTAACTTTCTATACGAAGCAAAAAAGAAACTATCCTTGCCAAAAGACATTGAAGCGCTCCAGCCTTTGGAACAGGCAATTGCTTATTTTGAAGGAAAGAAAAAATCTCCGTCACCCAAAAATGAATTCAACCATCCTATCAATTGGGAACTCGTTAAAACCATTGCAAACGATCAAAGGGTTCTGCTTAAAACCACAAAGGGAGATGTTACACTGCAGCTTATGGTGGAAGAAGCTCCAGGGTCGGTTGTAAACTTTGTTGAGTTATGTAATCAAAAATATTTTGATGGAAAATTCTTTCACCGTGTAGTCCCCAATTTTGTAGTGCAAGCCGGATGTAATCGTGGCGATGGTTTTGGCAGTGAGTCTTATTCTATCCGCTCAGAGTTTTCTGACAGAAAGTATACAGAGGGTTCGGTAGGTATGGCGTCTGCTGGCAAAGACACAGAAGGCACACAATGGTTTATCACGCATTCTCCCACCCCTCACCTGGATGGAAAGTACACTGTCTTCGCAAAGGTTGAGAGAGGAATGGAAGTCGTCCATCAGATTGGAGTGGGTGATCAAATACTGAGTGCCACGCTCGTAAAAGGATTAGAATAGAGCCATCTTACCATAAAAAGATAAGATGGCTTTACCAAGAAGGTTACTATTTTTTAATCTTTATCTGCTGGGAAGAGAGTTCTTCCCCTCTTTGGATATTCAGATAAATAAGCAAGCCATAAATGCATAAAAAAAATTTTCTTTTTCATGATTTAGAATTTGTTTGGAATTGTTAAAATTCACTCAAGAGTTTCTTTACCAGGCCTACTAAAAATGTAACTTACAATCAAAGAGACGCTATGATTTCTTTCTTTTGGGTTTTCTAGAATTGGTTTGTTTATGTTATTGAATCCAAGATTTTCAATTAGTTCAATAAATATTTTATGTTGTTCTTTTACTTTGATTGAATACCCGAATCCTAGAGTAGCCCCAAAGTCATCTCTTTCAAAACTGCGCAGCCCAGGACTAAATGTGAATGAACTGATCTGACCGTTACTATTAAAACT
>JANOLM010000385.1:0-5823 GCA_031419815.1 Bacteroidia bacterium | reverse complement strand
GCAAAAAAAATAAAAGTAAGGATAAAGCGTAAGCGACAGCTTAACTTTTTATAGAAGGTAAGGAAATTTGAGATTGTGGCGATTTGATGATTTGAAAATGGGTATCTGGGGATATTCCAAATTTCAATTCTCCTTTTTCTCTTTCAGCAACGCACCGAACATGCTGTTAAAAACCGAAAGAATAAGACTGAACCCCAATGCCCACCAAAATCCATCCACTTGGAAGCCGGGAACGAAGTAATCCACCAGTAAAATAATGATGGCATTGATCACCAATAAGAACAAACCCAGAGTAAGAATGGTAATAGGAATAGTAAATATGATTAGGATTGGTTTGACAATCACATTAGCAACAGAAATCAAAGCAGCTACTAACAAGGCGTAACCATAATGTTCCACATGAACGCCTTGTTCAAGTAAATAAGCAGTCAATAAAACGGCCAAGCCGGAGAGAAGAAATTTGGCTATACCATTCATACGGATTATTTTTTAGGGAAATAATGATAGATATCTTTTCGATTAAGGGCCCTCGATAGAACGATTACTTCATTTTCCAAATAAATACCAATCCGGTAATCGCCAACTCTTATTCGGAATACGTTTTTTGCACCTTCCATTTTTGTTGCCTTAAGAGTGGAGAGGTTTGAAGCCTCAAGGATATCTTCTATTGCTAATCTTATTTTAGCCTGAACTGCTGGTGGAAGCTTTTTTACATCGCGCTCGAAACTGCGATCAATGAGAACTTTCATTTCCCCAGATTATCAAGAAAAGAATTGGCCTCATTCTCTGAAAGGCGACCATATTTTTTGCCTTCTTCCATTGCAAGAGTTAGGGCAGCCTCTTCATCCGCGTCCGTAAAAATTTCTGCCTCAATTTTTAATGCTTTTACCAGTGCGTCAATTAGCTCTTGTTGTGATTCATCGATTTTCAACACATATGTCTTCATGAGGTAAAAATAAATAAAATTGTCATCAGGATTGATAATCATACCATAACTTAGAGCCGATGTATGCCATTGTTGATATTGAGACCACGGGAGGCTACGCAGACAATCATCGCGTTACTGAAATTGCGGTTTACCACCACGATGGCACCCGCATTACTGATAAATTTCACACCTTACTTAATCCTGGAAGGAATATCCCAGGGTTTATTACTGGCCTTACGGGAATAACCACACAAATGGTTAGCACGGCACCATCTTTTGATGAGGTAGCTAAAGAGATTCAGGATTGGTTGAAAGACCGCGTGTTTGTAGCCCACAATGCACACTTCGATTATAGTTTCATCAAAAAAGAATTTGAAGAAATTGGTATTAACTGGCAGCCGAAGAAACTTTGCACTGTTCGGTTGAGCCGCAAAATAATACCGGGATTAGAATCTTACGGCCTTGGCCGATTGTCTGAAAGTTTAGGCATACAAATTCCAAACCGTCACCGGGCTGGAGGAGATGCAGAAGCCACTGCAAAAATATTTTCTATTCTTCTTCAAAGAGATAATTCTGGAATTATCGCCAAGGCGTTGAAAAGAAATTCTGGTGAAACCATTCTTCCACCCAATCTTGCCAAAGAAGAATTTGATAAACTTCCGGCAAAGCCAGGTGTATATTATTTTTTAAATGGTCGCGGCCAGGTGATTTATGTTGGCAAAGCGATCAATATAAAGAAACGTATTGCCGGCCACTTTACCGGTGAAGCCCGTGAATGGAACAGATCAAACATTCGCAATGAAATTCACAACATCACGCATGAACTCACCGGTACGGAATTGATAGCATTGATTTTGGAAGCACAGGAAATCCGAAGACTATGGCCAAAGTATAATCTCGCTTTGAAAAATAAAGTGGAAGAGTGGGGCGTTTATGATTATGAAGATCGCAATGGGTACTTACGGTTTTGTGTTAACACCGTGAGCAAAGGGGCAAAGCCCTTAATCACATTTACAAACAAAGGCGATGCGTGGAGCTTTATGTGGGCGAAAGTGAAAGATTTTGATCTCTGTCCGAAGTTAAGCGGATTGCAAATAGCCAAAGGACTTTGCTACAGTTATCAAACCGGTGATTGCAAAGGTGCGTGCATGGGCGTGGAGACGGTGAAGAAATACAATAAGAAAGCCCAGAGGGCAATTGATTCCTTTTTTGATAAGGGAGAATCTGTGGCCATTATTGGTCGCGGACGAAAAATGGATGAGAAGTCGTTGGTGCTGGTCGAAAATGGAAATTATTTAGGCTTCGGATTTTTCGATAAGGATCAATCCATAGCTGATTTGGAGTCTGCAAAAAATTACATCAAGATTGGAAAGGAAAACAGGGTTGCGCAAAACATGGTCAATTCGTTTTTGATGAATCCGCGAGGGAATGAGGTGGTGACGTTTGAGTGATTGGCTAAAAGGTTTCCATAAATTACTTAACTTTAAGAAAGCAGTTATATGTCAACCTCAGAAGTAAAACGGAAATTGATTTCCAAAATTAAAAGTTCAAAAGACGAAAGTCTCTTGAGGGACATGTATGATGTAATTAAGGATGAGTCAAGAAAAGAAATGCTTGTGCTTTCCAATGATCAGGTACTGGCCATACATGATGCAGAAGATCAGCTTTCAAAGGGCAAATTTTTGACGGATGCTGAGGTGAGAAAAAATACCTCCCGATGGCTCGCAAAATAATTTGGTCTGAACGGGCTGCTTTAGACAAGGATAGAATACTTCAATATTGGCTGGATCGAAACCGCAGCAAATCTTATCCACTTAAACTGAATAAACTTTTTCATCAAGCAGCAAAATTATTATCTCAGCGACCATTAATCGGCAGAAAGACATCAGTTGAAGGTGTCAGATCTAAACTTGTTAGAGATTACCTGATATTTTATAAGCACACCCATAAAAATCTTGAAATTTTAGTGATCTGGAGTAGCAAAATGAATCCATCAGATTCTCCTTTTCAGTTGTAAAGCATCCACCTAAATCTTTAATATTGCACTTTCTTAAAATCAGAAATAAGGTTAATTATGGCATTTGCAGCAACAACAGAGCTTCACCAGGAGCATAAAAAGAAAATTGCGGAAGTGATGAGGGAAGTAGGCAAGGTGGTTGTGGGTCAGGAGTACCTGGTCAACCGCCTTTTGGCAGGCTTATTCACCAATGGTCATATTTTGTTGGAAGGTGTCCCTGGTCTGGCCAAAACGTTAACCATCTCTACTCTGGCTCAGGTCCTTCACTTGGATTTTCAGCGCATCCAGTTTACACCCGATCTGTTACCAGCTGATTTGATCGGCACCATGATCTATAATCAGAAAGAAGGAAAGTTTGAGGTAAAGAAAGGTCCCATTTTCGCCAATATTATTTTGGCGGACGAGATTAACCGCTCGCCAGCTAAAGTTCAATCTGCTTTGCTGGAGTCGATGCAGGAAAAGCAAGTTACAATTGGTGAAACAACTTTTAAGTTGGATAGGCCTTTCTTAGTAATGGCCACTCAAAACCCGGTTGACAATGAAGGAACCTATCCGCTGCCAGAAGCGCAGATAGATCGTTTCATGATGAAGGTGTTTGTAGATTATCCTACCAAAGATCAGGAACTTGAAATCATGCGCAGGATTTCCAACATGAAGTTCGACTTTCAGGTGAACACAATTTTAACGAAGGAAGATATTTTCGCTATCCGCGATGAAGTGAATAAAGTGAAGATTTCCGAATCGCTTGAAAAATATATAATTGAGTTAGTAACAGCCACACGAAAAGCCAAGGAATACAAACTCGATCATGAAGCCCAATATATTCAGTTTGGGGCATCTCCCCGCGCCAGCATTAATTTGAATTTGGCATCAAAAGCCATGGCTTATTTTGATGGCCGAGATTACGTGTTGCCCGAAGACATTAAAGAAGTTGCACTCGATGTCATGAACCACAGGATTTTGTTGAACTACGAAGCAGAGGCGGACAATGTGAAGACTTCGGATATCATTAAAGTTATTTTGAACAAGATCCCTATCAATAAGTAATGGAGGCCTTAAGCTGCTGGCTACAAGCTCTTGGCTTCTAGCTAGCGGGGTGTGAAAGGCTAGCAGCTTGAAGCTAACGGCTAGCAGCTTTTAGATTATCCAAACTTTACCTTCTTTAACTGCACTTTACCGTAATGTTATTTGGTGCTCACATGTAACTCATTCATTTTCATCTGAATTATCGCAATAATACGATTTAACTTACCGTAAAAATTACAGTCTGGTAGGCACCAGATTTACTCCCCTTAACAATTTGGTAATATTTCAGACCCTATCGGGTAATATAGCCGGACGACCTTTGTAGCAAATAAAAATAGCATGCTGCGTTCGATCTACGTTTTATTCATTTCTCTGGTTTCTTTTCAGGCGTTTCCTCAAAATGGTACTATTTCAGGGCGTGTTACCGATCACAAATCGGCAGAGGGTGTAATAGGTGCAAGTGTAGTCATTCAAGGTACTACTGTTGGAGCTGCCACTGATATTGAAGGTAACTTTCAAATTAATAATGTAAAGCCAGGAACGTATACCGTGGTCGTTTCATCCATTACTTACAAAACACAAACTATTCCTGATGTTGCTGTAGAGAGTGGCAACAAGACGTCACTTCAAATAACATTGGTGGAAGATGTAGCAGAGTTGGAAGAGATTATTGTAACCGCCAAGAAGGAAATTGCTACAGACTTTTCGCTGATCAGCGCCATCCGGGAAAGTAAATTAGTAGTAAGTGGTATTTCATCAGAACAGATCACTAAGCTTCCAGATCGTGATGCGGCACAAGTTATGCAGCGCGTGCCAGGAGTTACCATCGTTGACAATCGCTTTGTATTAATTCGTGGCTTGCCGGAGCGCTATAACCAGGTGATGATCAATGGCGTGATCGCACCGAGTACTGAAATTGATAAGCGGTCATTTTCTTTTGACCTTATTCCTGCAGGGGCAATAGATCAAATGCTGGTCTATAAATCCGGATCGGCAGAGTTGCCTGGTGATTTTGCGGGAGGTGTAATCCAAATGGTTACGAAAAACCCGACCTACGAAGAATTTACTTCCGCTGGATTGACATTTGGTTACCGAACGAATTCTACATTTCACGACTTTAATTCTTCACAAGGAAGTTCTACCGACATCTTTGGCTTTGACAATGGCTTCCGCGATATCCCAGGTGGTTTCCCCACCACTGCAGCGCTGAAAGGTTCATCAAGAAATTCAAGTTTACGTGAGCGTGCCGGGAAATCACTAACAAACAATTTTGATTATAGCACGAAGAGTACACCACTTGATTTTGGATTTAATTTCGCCACCTCGCAAAACTTCAAAATCGGGAAAATCACAGCAAGCAATCTAACATCGGTTGCATACTCTAATACGTATCAGAATTATAAGTCTGATCTCTCCCGGTATAATAGTTTCGATGCGAACGATCAACGACTTCATTATCAAGATAACCTTAACAGCAATGATGTTAGAATAAATATTGTTAATAATTGGCTTTTTAATTTGAATGATCGCAATAGAATTGAATTCAAAAACCTTTTCGTTCAGTTAGGTGAGAACGAAAATACCTTTAGAACGGGATTTGACAAAGCCCGATTAACAAGTGCAGATTACTCGAGCTATAGCTACCATTACTTAAGCAGAGGTATCTACTCGGGCCATTTAGATGGTACACATACTTTAGGTAATGGTAACAGTAAATTAAATTGGGTTGTTGGTCTGAACTATATTAAGCGAAATGAACCTGATTACCGCAGATTCAATACATACAGAGACCAATCATTGCGCGACACTGAAGCGCCTTATACCATGCAGCTTCCTTCAAGTGGAAACTTGT
>JANOLM010000384.1:0-3192 GCA_031419815.1 Bacteroidia bacterium | reverse complement strand
TCCATTTCCATACAAAGGTTTGCTAAACGATCCGCAAAATCCGGTTCAACGGATTACGTTAATGGCGTTTATTGAGTAGGAGAATGCCACAGATTCACAAATTAAATCAGTGAAATCTGTGGCAATATTATTTGAAATACTTCGCAATCAACTCCGCAGCATTACCATCACCATACAAAGGTTTACCTTCCACCAGTTTAGAGTTTTTATTGGCGTGATAAGCTGAAAGAATTTTAGATTTGTTAGCTCCGACAATTGAATTAGCACCGGCCTTAATCAACTCAATCCACTCTGTCTGGTCGCGAAGGGTGATGCAATATTTGTTAAAGAAGTAGGCTTCCTTTTGTAATCCACCGCTGTCGGTCATGACCATGCTACAGTTTTCAAGCAGAGCCAGCATATCGGAATAGCCAACAGGATCAATTACTTTGGTGTCCAGTTTTAAATTTTGCGAATGTAGATAGGCTTTGGTGCGTGGATGCAAGGGCAGAATGACTTGTCTCTCTTTTTGTATTTCATTTAAGGCGTCACAAATTTCTTTTAATCGCTTCGGATCATTGGTGTTTTCGGCACGATGAATTGTAACTAACACAAATGGCTTGCCTTCCAATTTCTCTTTTTGGATGATGGTTGAATGCGTCTTTATTTTCTGCCGATAAAAAAGCACGGCATCGTACATCACATCTCCGGAAAGAATGATTTTGCAATCAATATTCTTATAACCTTCTTTTTCAAGATTGTCGATTGCAGTTTGAGTAGGGCAGAAGAGAACTTTACTGATTCTGTCCGTTAATATCCTATTCACCTCTTCCGGCATTTTCATTTCGAAGCTTCTTAGGCCCGCCTCGACATGAGCCACTGGAATATGCAACTTCACAGCGGCCAATGCACCTGCCAGTGTTGAGTTTGTATCGCCATAGACCAATACATAGTCTGGTTTTTCCTTGATGAGCACCTCTTCAATTTTTTCAAGCATTCGCCCCGTCATCGCCCCATGATTTAATCCTTGTATTTCAAGATTGTAATTGGGTGTCGGTATTTCCATCTCATCAAAAAATACCTGCGACATATTTTGATCATGATGTTGTCCGGTGTGAACAATCACTTCCTCTATACCTGATTTTTTTAGAGCACGTGAAACGGTGGCTGCTTTTACAAATTGAGGGCGTGCGCCAATTACGGTAAGAACTTTCATTTACACAAAAGCCGGAATGCCCGTAATCTCATTACCTAAAATCAACAAATGAATGTCATGAGTGCCTTCGTACGTTACAACCGATTCAAGGTTCATCATGTGACGCATGATTGGGTACTCGCCTGTGATGCCCATACCTCCATGCATTTGTCGAGCTTCTCGTGCAATCTCCAGTGCGAGATTTACATTGTTACGTTTTGCTAAGGATATCTGAGGTGTTGTGGCTGTGCCTTCGTTCATTAACATGCCAAGGCGCCAGTTGAGCAATTGTGCTTTGGTAATTTCTGTGAGCATTTCAGCCAACTTCTTTTGCATGAGCTGAAAGGATGCTATCGGTTTTCCAAATTGAATTCTTTCTGCTGCGTATCTTCTGGCCGATTCATAGCAATCCATCGCTGCACCTAGCGCTCCCCATGCAATCCCATAGCGAGCAGAGTCCAGGCACATCATCGGGGCACCCAATCCACTTTTGCCTGGCAATAAATTTTCCTTTGGAACCTTAACGTTATCAAATACCAATTCGCCAGTTGTACTCGCGCGTAACGACCACTTGCCATGTGTTTCAGGAGTTGAGAAGCCTTGCATTCCGCGTTCTATTATCAACCCATGTATTCTTCCTGCTTCATTTTTTGCCCACACCACGGCAACATCTGCTTTGGGTGAATTTGATATCCACATCTTTGCGCCATTAAGCAGATAATGATCGCCCATGTCCTTAAAATTGGTGACCATGCCGCTTGGGTTCGATCCATGATCAGGTTCTGTTAATCCAAAGCAACCCAGCCATTCCCCAGAAGCAAGTTTCGGTAAATATTTTTTTCGTTGAGCTTCAGATCCGAATTTATAAATAGGATACATTACCAATGAACCTTGAACAGATGCAGTTGACCGCATGCCAGAATCTCCACGCTCAATCTCTTGCATAATGATGCCGTATGAAATATAATCTAAGCCGCCACAACCATATTCAACAGGAAGGGTAGGGCCGAACGCTCCGATCTCTCCGAACTTTCGGACGATCTCATAGGGGAAATGAGCGCGTTGTGCCCAATCTTCTATGTACGGACTGATTTCTCTCTTAACGAAATTGCGGATTGAACTGCGGATGAGTTTGTGCTCTTCCGTAAGCAAACTATCTACCGAATAAAAATCGGGATGCTCATAAAGGTCTTGCTTAAGTGACTTTTTTGCTTTCGATTCGGCTGTGGAAGTATGGGCTGACATAATGTTTTGGTTATTCTTATCGAAAGTTTCAAATTTACGGACAAAGTTTTGATTAATTGATTCAAAGTCCAAGATTCAAAATTTAGAATATACAACCTTTAATCTTGAATTTTGAATCTTGAATAAAAGCGTATGGAAAGCAATCTCGACCCAATTCTTAGCGAACAACTAAAAAAGCTTCATCAAAAGTATGCGGTGATGGGACAGGACTTGTCTTCCTACCTGGATGGGTTGCTACATTCTGATTATCTCACCTATTGGGACTACATTCACCTGGATACGCTACTCAGTCTGCAAAATCCAAAGACTAGCTTCCCAGATGAAAAAGTATTTATCGTGTACCACCAAATCACTGAATTATATTTTAACCTTATTCTTTGGGAGATTGAACAAATTGCAGAGCGTGAACCAATAGAGGAGAAATTTTTTATTCAGCGCCTTGACCGCATCGTCAATTACTTTCGCCAGCTCGAAAGTTCCTTTGGTGTGATGGTGGATGGCATGGAGAAAGAGCAGTTTTTAAAATTCAGAATGTCACTACTTCCCGCAAGCGGATTTCAATCTGCACAATATCGGTTGATTGAGATTTGTTCAACAGACATGATCAATTTAGTAAATGTGCAGGATCGAGAGGCCATGCTGGAGTATAGTGATCTGGAACAACAGGTTGAAAATTTGTATTGGAAAAGTGGCGCTACAGAACTTGCTACTGGAAAGAAAACCCTGACCCTTCAGCAATTTGAGGAAAAATATTTGAAGCAGTTCAAGGCCAC
>JANOLM010000383.1:0-1595 GCA_031419815.1 Bacteroidia bacterium | reverse complement strand
ATGGAGAGATCAGAGTGTGGCCAACAGATCCCAAAATGTTGGCCGAAGAAGTTTGTCCTAAACTCCCACGTAACATGACCCCGGAAGAATGGGGAATATATGTTGCGAATGACATATCATACGAGAGTACGTGCAAGAGTTTGTTGATCAAAGATTTTTAAAATAAGCAGATGCGCAAGGAATATTTTTTTACCTGCTTGATTTTCTTCTTTATCACATTTTCATCCTTTGCCCAGAGCGATTCAGAATGTGAGCAAGCCCTTACTCAGGCTCAGGATGAATTTGATGCTGGTCATTTTTATGGTATTCCTGCAATTTTAAAAGATTGCCTTTCGAAATTCTCTACTGAGCAAAGTGTAAGAGCATACTTGCTTTTGGCTCAGTCCTACCTTTTGATCGATGACCCAATATCAGCCGAGGATAGTTATATGAAATTATTAATGGCAGACCCGGAATATGTTGCAGATGTATCAAAAGATCCAATCGATATTTTTTACCTGAGCAAAAAATTTACAACGACACCAGTTTTCACGCCTCATTTTCGCGGGGGAGTTAATGGCTCTATCTATAGATTGATTCATCCAGTTAACACGCTTTCCGAGCCTGTAAATATTCAGCATAGTGTAAAATTGACATTTCAAATTGGGGGAGGAATCGATTGGAACATCAATGAAAATTTTAGCCTGTGTAGTGAGCTGACGTATTCACGCAAGGCATTCACAATTATGTACAGTGGAATTTTTAAACAAGACAATTTATCCTATACCGAAAAGCAAAATTGGTTTGATATTCCTCTTTATTTAAAGTATTCCGATTCTGAAGGAAAGATAAGACCATTTGGTTATGCTGGCTATGCATTAAATATTTTGTTTGGCCCCAAAGCGGGGTTGATATACACGAACATTTCTCCGGTAGCCAATGAAGGTCAGCTCCCAACTTCAGACGTGGATGTTAAGCTTGGATACAAAAGAGAAACGCTTAACCGATCATTTGTAGTGGGTGGAGGGTTTCGATATAAGGTTGGTAAAAACTTTGCCTTTGCTGATGTACGATATATGCTGGGTCTTACTAATCTTACTAATGTTGAGACTAATTTTTATGAATCCAAAGTGCTTTCAGGCAATGAATACACGATGGATGACAGGGCAAGCAGGTATGCGTTTATTGGCGATTATTTCAGATTGGATAACGTATCCATTTCCGTTGGGTATGTAATGCCTATCTACCATCCATCAAGGGTTAAGAATGTGCGCACGGCAAAAACTATGAGGAAAATATCAAAGGAGAAAAAGAAATGATGGTGAGTAGCAGATTGAGACATTTGGTTTTCTTTTTTTTGGCTTCAGTGGGCTTGCTTTGTTCTTGCGACACTGCGAAGAATATTGAAGATCCCACTAAAAATTATTTTATTAAATACTATGGTGGTGACGGAGATCAGGAGGGTGTTGATGCTGTAGTTGGAAGAGATGGCTTTATTTATCTTTTAGGAAATACAAGTACATCTACAAGTACAAATGGCAAACAGCTTTACCTTGTAAAAGCTGATGCAGATGGTAAATTAGTTTGGGAGAAAACCTTTGGGGGAAAATTTGATG
>JANOLM010000382.1:0-29584 GCA_031419815.1 Bacteroidia bacterium | reverse complement strand
AAAATCCGGCCTTTGGATAAAGAGAAGATTAGAAATAACAGAGCATATTGGCAGCTGATTAATTTAGGGCTTCCGTTAGTAGCCGTTGTAATTTTTGGATTGGGGATAACCTATTCTCGTAAAAGGAAATATTCCCAATTTTAAGAATTGTATCACTACTCAATAGTAAAATATGGAACGATGACAACGCTATGAAAATTACTGTATTAGTTATTGTAATAGTTGCCCAGCGGCAGTACCGCAAAAAAAGGATGGGAGTATATTGAGTATTTCGGTGCGATACACCTGGTATTATACACTCAACTGTACATACATTTTGTATTTGCAGTTAAAAACAGAGATGACTAAAAAATTGAATATTTAAGACATTTCTATATCAAGCGGCAGAGCCGCAAGACATTTGTAGAAATATAACCACGGCAAACAGGTGCGCAGCACCGGGACATAAGAAATAATGGCGAACACATACACTCAACTGTACATACATTTTGTATTTGCAGTTAAAGACAGAGATGCACTCATAAAGAAAGAGTGGAAAGATGGCCTTGAAAAATACATCACGGGGATTGTCCAAAGCCATAAACATAAATTAGTATCAATCGGAACAATGCCCGACCATATCCATATTTTTATTGGCTATAATGTAAATCAACTGATACCTGATTTAATAGAAAATATAAAGACCTCCAGCAATGAGTGGATTAAAACAAATAGATTGTCAACGTTCAAGTTTGAATGGCAGAAGGGATATGGTGCATTTTCGCATTCTCGTTCTCAATTGGACACGGTCGTCAAGTACATCTTATCGCAAGAACAACACCATAAGAAGAAATCCTTTAGAGTAGAATATATAGAGATGCTATGTAAGAATGACATAGTCTTTAAAGACGAATACGTTTTTGATTTTATGGAAGATGTGAATAGTTGGAAGGAATAGAATATTTCGGTGCGATGCACCTTAAAATATTTCCGACTGGATTCTACAAATATTTTGCGCCTCTGGCGCTACATTTTTCTAGACAATTTCTAACTAACTATAAAACTTCAAATAATGCAGGCTAAAAAAAATAAGCGACTTCTGGTTTCTTTCATTGGTTTAACCTTTTTGATTGCCTGTTTTTATTTTTTTTGGAATCCTGAGAGCCAGTTAAAAGTAGACACTTCATTGTTTAAACCAGAGGATGGAGCTAAAGTCAATCGTGTAGTACTGGAGTCGATTTCAGGTAAAGTTGAATTGGAATTTAATGGTACGCGTTGGACGGTGAACAAAACATATGAAGCAGATCGACAACTCATCAAGTTGTTATTTGCTACCCTCGAAAAAGCTGAGCCTAAAAGGCCAGTTTCAAATGGCCAACTGGACTCCGTCAATTCATTACTTTCTAAAAGCGGAATTCATGTCAGCCTTTTTGAAGGAGAAGAGCTCGTGCAGTCATTCAGAGCCGGAGGCAATGTGCAAAAGACGGAGGCCTATTTTCAAAAATCAATTGATCAACCCGCATATGTGATAACCATTCCGGGCTACCGGCTTTACGTTTCGTACATTCTGGAACTGGAAGAAAACAGCTGGCGTGATAAACGAATTTTTAATTTTAACTGGCGGAATTTCAAATACCTGAACATGATTGTGCCAGCCGATTCATCACAAAACTTTGAAGTCTCTTTTAAAGATCAATTTTTTGGAATTAAGGGAATTGAGTCCGTTGATACCACAAAACTGAATAATTACCTGGATGCTGTATCGCTGCTGAGTGCAGATCAATTTATCTCTCCAGGGTACTCTCGTTTATATGATAGCCTGCTTAAAACCAAACCTTCTTTCCGTATTGAAGTGAAGGATATATCGGATAAAACCTATTCTATTGATCTCTTTGTGCCACTTAGGAATGACCCCAACGTGCTGGGTAGACTGGATGAAAATCAACCCGCTCTTTTCAATCGCAACAATATCCTTCCAATTGCTAGAAAAAAGAGCTTTTTCAGCTCTAATTAATATAGCTTTGAAGAAGATCATGCTAGGGATTTTGTAAAAATCCTTCCTTTTTCATGGTAATCATTCCATTTTCTGAATTAGTTTTTCTTTCTACCTTTACCGCCTCGTCAACTAAAAACCACTGATTTCCGATGAAGTTTATTGTAAACTCAAGCTACCTGCTAAAGCAGCTTTCTAATATCAACGGAGTGATCACCACAAATCCTGTTGTGCCCATTCTTGAAAATTTTCTATTTGAAATCGAAAAGAGCAATCTCACGGTAACTGCTTCTGATTTGCAGACGTCCATGATTACAGAGATTACTGTGGAATCAAAGGAAAAAGGAAATATTGCAGTGCCTGCCAGGATATTGCTTGATACTTTGAAGAACTTGCCCGATCAGCCGGTGACATTCTCTATTGATGAGTCTACCTACAGTATTGAGATCAGCTCAGACAATGGTCGGTATAAACTTTCAGGGGAAAATGCCACGGATTTTCCAAAGGTGCCTGCTGTTTCCAATGATTTTTCGGCTGCAGTTTCATCTGAAGTTCTGGCACGTGCCGTCAACAACACCATTTTTGCTACTAGTAATGATGAACTTCGCCCTGCCATGACAGGCGTATATGTTAATCTAACCGAGAAGAATGCCACTTTTGTTGCTACTGACGGACACAGATTGGTTAGGTATCGTAGAACAGACGTAAAATCAGAAAATGGTAACTCGATAATCATTCCGCGTAAAGCGCTGAACCTATTAAAGGCAACTTTACCATCTGAAAATACAGACGTGAGCATTGACTTCAACATGTCTAATGCTTTTTTCAATTTTTGTAACATCCGCATGATTTGCCGTTTGATTGACGAGCGTTTCCCTGATTATGAAAATGTAATTCCGGCAAGCAGCACCATCAAGATGACTATTAACCGGCTTGATTTTCTTAGTTCGTTGAAGCGCATTTCCATTTATGCAAACAAGACTACTCATCAGGTTCGCTTGAAAATTACAGGTAGCGAACTTCAGGTTTCGGCTGAAGATCTTGATTTTTCCAATGAAGCAAATGAACGCCTTTCTTGCGAACATGAGGGCGAGGATATTGAAATTGGTTTCAATGCCAAGTTCATTGTAGAGATGTTGTCAAATTTGGACACTGACCAAATCAGATTGAATATGTCCGCTCCTAACAAAGCAGGTGTTATTACCCCGGCTGAAAAAGATAAAAATGAAGATATTCTTATGCTGGTCATGCCGGTTATGCTGAACCAGTATGTATAATTTTTTCTTTGCCTAAGCCTCTAAGCCTTGAAGCCCTTCGACTTGTCGAGGGGCTTTTTGCATTCATTTCTTGGATGATTTCATTTCTTGGATGATTTCATTTCTTTTGCAAAGGCACTTCTAAACAATCATTCTCTGGATAGGTGTTAGGTGTCGCTTAGGCCTACTTCAATTCAGAAAAGTCAAAAGAGGTTTCTAAAAAATTTGTAGAGAATTTGCCGGAACGGAATATTGCATTGTCCATTAGTTTTAGGTGAAAAGGAATAGTTGTCTTAACCCCTTCAATGACAAATTCACTCAAAGCCCTTTTCATTCGGGTAATTACTTCCTCGCGGGATTGGCCACTTACGATCAGCTTGGCAATCAGTGAATCGTAGTTTGGTGGAATTGTATAGCCAGCATAAACGTGACTATCCACGCGCACCCCGTGGCCGCCCGGCATGTGCATATTCACAATTTTTCCAGGAGACGGCCGGAATCCATTGGCAGGATCTTCTGCATTGATACGGCACTCCATTGCAAATAAATTTGGGAAATAGTTATTGCCAGAAATAGGAACACCAGCCGCTACTTTGATTTGTTCTTTGATCAAATCATAATCAGTTACTTCTTCCGTGATAGGATGTTCTACTTGAATACGGGTGTTCATTTCCATGAAGAAGAAATCCCCATGCTTATCTACGAGAAATTCAATGGTGCCTACACCTTCATAGTTGATAAATTTCGCTCCTTTGATAGCCGCTTCGCCCATCCGCTCGCGCAATTCCTGGGTCACCACAGGGGAAGGGGTTTCCTCCACAAGCTTTTGATGCCTTCTTTGAATTGAACAGTCGCGTTCAGAAAGGTGACATACTTTCCCGTATTGATCGCCCACTATCTGTATTTCAATGTGGCGTGGCTCTTCAACAAATTTTTCAAGATATAAACCATCATTTCCAAAAGATGCAGCTGCCTCACGCTTGGCATCGTCCCAGGCTTTCTTAAATTCCGATTCATCCTTAATGATCCGCATCCCTTTGCCGCCACCACCAGCAGTTGCTTTAACGATGACCGGGTATTTTATTTCTTTGGCCAGTTTCATTCCCTGCTCTATCGATTCTAAGAGCCCTTCTGAACCTGGAATGCAGGGTACACCAGCTTTTATCATTGTAGCTTTCGCGGTAGCCTTGTCACCCATTGATTTGATCATTTCGGGTGATGGGCCGATGAATTTTATTCCATACTCGTGACAGACAGCCGAAAAATCTGCATTTTCTGAAAGGAAACCGTAGCCGGGATGAATAGCATCGGCATTTGTTATTTCTGCAGATGAAATGATACGTGGAATGTTGAGGTATGAATCTTTGCTGGGGGCCGCACCGATGCAGACTGCCTCGTCAGCAAAACGCACATGCAGGCTTTCTCGGTCGGCTGTGGAATAAACGGCCACTGTTTTAATATCCATTTCTTTGCAGGTGCGAATCACGCGCAAGGCAATTTCTCCTCGGTTTGCTATTAATATTTTTTTGAACATAGCTTACTTCAAAATTCAGTTTAAGATTCAAAATTATAAGATGCTCCAAATTTTGAATTTGGATTTTTGAATCTTGAATTAATCTGGTTCAACCACAAAAAGAACCTGATCATATTCAACGGGTGAAGAATTCTCTACCATTGCTTTTATAATCGTTCCGGAAACTTCAGATTCAATTTCATTGAATAATTTCATTGCTTCAATGATACATACAGTTTGACCCTTTGTGATTTTATCTCCAACAGAGGCAAATGGAGGTGAGTCAGGATTTGATGTTCTATAAAATGTACCAATCATCGGAGATTTTATCTCCAAGGTTTTTTTTCCTGTGGCCGCTGGTTTCTCCACTTTTTGGGCTGGTGCCACGGACGGAGCAACAGGTGGTGCTGCCGGCAAGGCTATTGGTGCAGCTGTAGATTTAAATACTTTTTGATCAGGCTCACGTTTTACATGAAGCTTTAACTCTTTTGTTTCAATGTTCACCTCATTCAATCCTGACTGGGCGATGAAATCAATGAGGTCTCGGATTTCTGATGTTTTCATTTCGGGTTGATTTAGGATTCCCTTTTCTTGAGCAATTATTCCTTTTTTGGAAGATGCTGTTTCGGGTTTTTTACTCACGGCCATACGTTAATTATTTAACTCGTTCTACATATTCACCAGTTGTAGTCTTTACCTTGATGTTATCTCCAGTGTTGACAAATAGAGGCACCTTTATTTCTGCACCGGTTTCAATGGTAGCATTTTTGAGCGTGCGGGTAGCCGTGTCGCCCTGGACACCAGGCTCTGTATATGTAACGTTCACGACAACATGTGACGGAGGTTCTGCGGTGATAGGGTTAGTGCCATTTTCAAAAGCAATAAGAAGGGTAACCCCTTCTTTGATGAAATTAACGGCATCACCCAGGAGTGCTTTATCAATATAAATTTGATCGAACGTTTCATTATCCATCACCACTAAGCTTTCACCATCAGGATAGAGATACTGATATTCTTTTGTTTCTACTCTGAGAATATCTACCGCATCGCCCGGACGAAAACGGTTTTCAACAATTTTTCCGGTGCGCACACTTCTCATTTTTATTTGATAAAATGCCCGTAGGTTACCTGGGGTTCGGTGCTGCAACTCTTCCACTTGAACCACTTCACCATTATAGCGAATGTAATTTCCTTTACTTAGATCAGATACAGATGCCATGTTTTATAAGTTCAAAGTTCAATTTTTTTGATGCAAGGTTTTTGATTTGCAATTATAAGTTAATAAAAGATTTAGTTGTTACCTAGTTTATATTCAGTTCCTAATTACTGTTATATGCCCATTTCACATACACGGCACCCCATGTAAAACCTCCGCCAAAAGCCGCAAGAATTAAGTTATCTCCTTTCTTTAGTTGCTTTTCATAATCCCATAAAAGAAGTGGGATGGTGCCCGCTGTGGTGTTGCCATAGCGCTCAATATTCATCATAACTTTATCTTCGCTGATGCCAACCCTGGTAGCGGTAGCATCGATAATCCGTTTGTTTGCTTGATGGGGTACAAGCCAATCGATGTCGTCTGATTTTAAATTGTTTCGTTCTGCAATCTGTGCAGATACTTCGGCCATGTTGGTTACTGCAAACTTAAATATTGCTGCGCCCTCCTGGTAAACAAAATGTTGTCGGTTATCTATTGTAGCGTGAGAGGCCGGGGTTCGGCTTCCTCCAGCTTTCATGTGCAAATAGCTTTCGCCAGTGCCATCACTTTTTAGAATGGCATCCATTACGCCTACTTCTTCGGTGGTAGGTTCAAGCAAAACACAGCCAGCCCCATCACCAAAAATAATGCAAGTAGTGCGATCGGTATAGTCGAGTATGGCTGACATTTTATCGCCACCAATGACTACAACTTTTTTATATCGACCCGATTCAATGAAACTTGCACCAGTGGTTAAGCCATATAAAAATCCAGAACACGCTGCGGCCATATCAAAACTAAATGCATTGACGGCACCAACTTCCGTAGCAACGATATTGGCCGTTGCAGGAAAGGTCATATCGGGTGTTATAGTCGCAAAAATGATCAAATCAATTTCTTTTGGATCAATTTTAGTTTTTGCAAGCATATCTTTAACAGCCGCAACACCCATTATAGAAACGCCTTTGTTTTCGCCTTTCAGTATCCTTCTTTCTTTAATGCCAGTGCGGCTAGTGATCCACTCATCACTGGTTTCCACCATCGTCTCAAGCTCCTTGTTGGTAAGAATATAGTCGGGAACATACCCCCCCACACCTGTAATGGATGCCCTGATTTTAGTCATAGAAGTTTCTTATGATTTTATTTTTATGAGCGATTTACTCACTCAAAATTTGTGCTGATATAAAAGACAAATGCCCGGTCTATTCAACCGAGCATTTTGAAATTATGCTTTATTTCTGGCTTCACTTGAATAACAAGCAATACAAGTCAATTTCAATTCTTTACAAACAATAAACCTCATCATGGTTTATTACGCCAGAACTTCTTTTTCCATTACTACATTTCCTTTGTAGTAAAGTTTGCCCTCATGCCAGAAGGCACGGTGTGGTAAATGGTTTTCGCCTGTAGTTGGGCAAACGGCAAACTGTTTTGCGGTAGCTTTGTAGTGCGTTCTTCTTTTATCTCTTCTTGTTTTCGAGGTTTTTCGTTTTGGATTTGGCATAACCTAATATATTAAATTTTAACTTTTTAACTTTTTCAGTATCTCCCAACGTGGGTCAACTTTATGTTCTTCACCGGAATTTTTAGTTTCAGATGTATAAATCATCTTTCCTTGGATATCATCCTCATCGTCTTCTTCAGCTTCCTGAAATTTCGGATGTACCTTTTTTATAGGTATAGACAGGGAAATGAATTCGTACATATATTGACCTAGTTCCAAGCTTACCCTGTCACGACTGATAATCATAATTTCATCACTCATCTCGGCTTCTTCCTCTCCATATTTAAACATGATGCGTCTATCAATGTCAATGTGGAAATCAAAAGGCTCTAAACTTCGGTCGCAAATTAATTTTGCTTCACCTTTAATTCTGAAGTCAGCTTCAATGAACGTCTCATGTTTATCCAGCACCACGTTAGCGCTGAAATGACCATCCGAAACCAGGTCTTTCCCGTATTTCTCGAAAAAAGCACTACCGAATTCGTAATCGAATTGATGGGCTTTATAACTCAGGCCGATGATATTAACACTAAAAGCCTTCACTCAATCCTCCACTAGGGGCTTTTAAAATCAGGGGGCAAATTTATCAGGATTTACCGGATTTTTGATTAGGGAGAGTAGGTTTTTTGACTTTATAAATAGGCATGGAAATGTAAATCACTGATATAGTGATGGTTATTTTATAATTACTGCTTCCAGTCTTTAAACAAAATCATTAAAAACCTTTTTTTTGACGTCATCCCTGATGATTTTGCCATTCGTCTCAACAATATAGTCAACTACATTTTTCTTGAAACCAAGTTTGATAGCGATGCTTTTGCAGAAAATCAGCTCACTTTCAAAGACTTTATGGTCGGCAAACATCAATTCAATGCAAGCCATTAGATATTCAAACTTCTGGTTGATTGACAATGCTCCAAGGGTATCAATGGGCTCTGGGTTGCGAATTAGACTAGCAACGGATTCATCTGAAAATTTCTTGTCAGCGGCTATTCTATAGATCATATCCCGCTCGGCTTTAGCAAAATGCTTATCCGCTTCAGCCAGTTGAATAAGGATGTTAAGCTGTTTTTTAGTTACAATATCCATTCTCTCTTATCAGTCAAATCTACTTTTTAAGATACGGAAATGTACTTTTTAAAGTTCAAACAGGAATATGAACGGCAGCCCGCATTATTTTTCTTTGGATTGCTCCTGACGGTTTTTAATAATATCGCATGCCAGATAAATAGCCTGGCGCATTGATCCTTCATCGGCCAGGTTCTTTCCAGCAATTGAATAGGCGGTGCCATGATCGGGGGAAGTTCGGATGATTGGGAGGCCGGCTGTATAGTTTACACCGTTGTCAAAGGCAATGGTTTTGAAGGCAACCAAACCTTGGTCGTGGTACATCGCCAATACCGCATCGTATTTTGTGTGATGCCCGGCAGCAAAAAAACCATCTGCCGGAAATGGACCAAAGATCAGTTTCCCTTTCGTCTTGAGATCATTGATGACAGGCTTGATCACCAGGTTTTCTTCATCACCAATCAAACCTTCATCTCCGGCATGGGGGTTTAGCCCGAGGACAGCAATCTTTGGCTTGCTAATATTGAAGTCTTTTTTCAAAGAAAGCTCAAGCAATCGGATTTTTAACTCTACACGTTCTTTGGTGATGTACGAAGAAATTTCTTTTACGGGAATGTGTTCTGTTACTAAACCTACTTTTAAATTATTGCCCACCATCAACATCAGGCTCTCGGTGGCATCAAATATTTTTGTCAGGTATTCCGTATGACCACGGAAAGGAAACTCTTCTCCATGGATGGTGTTTTTATCGATAGGCCCTGTTACAAACCCATCGATCAACCCTTCTTTAACATCCTCTACCACTTTTTTAAGAGAGAGCAGAGCAGCTTTTCCAGTTTCTTTTGAGGGTTGCCCTGGATTTATTTCAATAGGGTCTTCCCAGCAATTTACTATGTTAATAGACTTGGCAAAGAATTGTCCTTTGCTTTTCACTTGGCTATAATTAAATTCTTCAAGGTTCATCAATTTGCGATAAAAAGAAAGAACGCGGGAAGATCCATAAACTATGGGGGTGATCATGGCAAGTATCCGATTGTCGGAAAGTGCTTTGATCACAACTTCAGGGCCAATGCCATTTAAGTCGCCTAAGGTGATACCCACTCGTGGTTTGTCTTGATGAAGATGGTTTGTATTACTCATGATTAGTATAACAAGTTGTGCAAGTTAAAAATTAATTTTTCATTCAGGCATTAACTGGGGACTTGCATTAGGACTTAGGCTTTGGCATTATGTTTTAATGTTCCTCATCAATTTATTGGATGGATGATTTCTAAGTCCCAATACCTAAGTCCCAATACCTAAGTCCTAATGCCTAAGTCCTAATACCTAATATGCCCAATATATGATCTATCTTTCGCTTTTAACGCGTATGGTTCGTCCCAAGAAATTTTTAGGTCAGCACTTTCTTAAAGATCAGAACATTGCCTCAAAAATTGTAGAAGCGCTTGTGTTACCTGACCTTGAGCACCGTGTAATTGAAATTGGCCCCGGCACAGGTGTGCTTACCCAACTTCTGGCGAAGAACAAGAAAATTGATTTGTGGCTGATTGAGATTGATCGGGAATCTGTGGCCTATTTAAAATCTAATATGCCGCAGTTGCGCGACAAAATCATTGAGGGTGATTTTCTAAACATTGATTTAAATAAGATTCTTCACTCAGAAGCATCGATCATCGGCAACTTCCCCTATAATATTTCTTCACAAATTCTTTTTAAAGTATTGGAGTATCGGCATCGCGTGACACAGGTGGTGTGCATGTTGCAAAAAGAAGTAGCGGAGAGAATTGCTTCGCCCCACGGCAGCAAGGTATACGGTATTTTAAGCGTGTTGTTGCAAGCTTACTACGATATTGAGTTATTGTTTAAGGTTCCCCCAGGGGTTTTCTTTCCTCCACCCAAAGTGATGTCTGCGGTGATCCGGTTAAAGCGCAATCAACGCGATAAGTTATCATGTGATGAAAATTTATTTCTAAAAGTGGTGAAGCAAGGTTTCCAAAATCGGAGGAAGACGTTGCGCAATGCACTGAAACCTTTAAATTTGCCCGCCACAGTTTCTGTTCTTCCTATTTTTGATAAGAGAGCCGAACAGTTGAGTGTAGAAGATTTCATTTCACTTACATCGTTAATTGAATCAGGTGAAAAAGCAGGAAGTAGAATTTGATTTAACCAAAGAATACCGCGACCGGTTTCAGCAGGCCCTGGATGATAAGGATATTGAGTTCATCCGCAAAACATTGCTGGACGTTAATGCGCCCGATGTAACATCTCTCCTTTATGAGTTTAATCGAGAGGAGTCTAAGTTCGTACTTGATTTGCTTCCAGTTGAGGTTCGGGCAGAGATTATAAATGATCTTGACAGCGATGCGCGGAGAAATTTCTTGAAGATTTATCAGCCTGCCGAGATTACGGAAATCATCAATCTACTGGCATCGGATGATGCGGCTGATATCTTGAATGAGCTTCCCATTAAAGAAAGTGAGGAAGTTCTAGCGCGGCTTGATCCCGAATTAAAATCACAGGTTATTGATCTGCTGCGCTATGATGAAAATGTGGCGGGTGGTATTATGGCCAAAGAATTGATTAAGGCCCGTGATCATTGGACGGTAGTGCAGTGCATCGATGAGATAAGGAAGCAGGCGGAAAGTGTTTCTAAGTTTTATGCAGTGTATGTGGTTGATGATAATGATAAACTATTGGGTAGGGTGGCTCTTCAAAAACTTATCCTTACCGACTCCAAGACTATTGTAAAGGAAATCTATGACGATGATGTAGTTTCAGTCGAAACTTATTTAGAGGATCGTGAAGTAGCAGAGATCATGAAGAAATATGATCTTGAATCGGTGCCGGTGGTAAATGTGCAAGGCCAATTGGTAGGTCGCATCACCATTGATGATGTGGTGGATGTAATTACAGAACAAGCTGAAGAAGACCGGCAACTCATGACGGGTATTTCGGAAGACGTGGAGGAGGATGACAGCGTTTGGCGCAATACCCGCGCTCGTTTGCCGTGGCTGCTGATTGGAGTGGTAGGAGGCATTGTTAGCGCAAAATTTATGGGTCTTTTCGAGGATCAAATTCTGCAAGTTGTAGCGGTAGCAACTTTTATTCCCTTGATTCAGGCAACTGGTGGAAATGTAGGAATTCAATCCTCTTCCATTGTAGTCCAAAGCTTAGCTAATCCTGGCATTGTAGATGAAGGCCTTTGGAAACGCCTTTCCAAAGTATTTTTGGTAGCCTTATTGAATGGCGTTTTGTTAAGCTTGGTTGTTTTGGGTGTAAACCTGGCGTTGGGTGGAGATCAAAAGCTTTCACTTGTAGTATCCTTGGCCTTGTTCAGTGTGGTGGTAATCGCATCTTTCATTGGCACAATAACTCCCCTGATTCTCAATCGGTTTGGATTCAATCCTGCTTTGGCATCAGGGCCTTTCATTACAACAACAAATGATTTATTGGGGTTAGGAATATATTTCCTCATCATTAATGTGTTGCTTTAGAATTCTTTTTACAGCACCTTAAACGTCCCCTTTATATTCTTTATATTCTCTCCCGATAGCTATCGGAAGATGAAGTGGTCAAAGAGGAGTTTTTTAGGGTTGTCTTTTATTCTAAAATCAGCCATGTAATAAACACTTTGATATTGCCGTGCAGCATTTGATTTATTATTTTAATATTGAATTAATTTATTGGCCTCTAGCACTAAGACTATAGTAGAAAATGAGTTCAATCCTCAATAAATTTAAGCTGAAGATTCAAGGGAGATTTAACGATATAATTGAGAAGCCTTTGCTTACCTCAGCAATTGTTCTCTTGCTTGTAACGCTTATCGTTATGGCGTTCAGCCTTAAGTATTATATAAATGATTTCGACTCGTTTTGGGTGCAGATACTTGCAGAGGCTCACGGAATGATTTTTGATATCGCGGTAATAGGTATTTTGCTGTTTTGGTTGAATAAGAATGGAGAAACACGGCAGCGGATAAGGACTTATAAAGATGAAATTGATGACTTTCGTTTATGGGAATCGGAAGAAGCTGCCTTCCGTACTGTCGGTAATTTGAAGAGACTAAATCGGCATCATATTTATGAAATCAATCTGGTAAATTGTTACCTCACACGTACGAATCTCAACTACGTAAACCTTAAAGGCTCCAATCTTAATTCCGCTAACATCTCCAACTCATCCTTGATTGAAACCAATCTTGAAAATACCCGGCTGAACCAAACTAATCTTGAAAATTCTAATTTGAACCAAGCCAATCTAAAAGCGGCTTATGCCAGTGGTGCAAATTTTAAAGATGCTTTTTTAATTAAATCCCAATTTGAAGGAGCCTTTTTGATCAAGTCAAATTTTAAAAATGCTTTTTTGATGGAGGCAAATTTGCAAAACAGCTATTTAATGGGCGCTGATTTTGAAAATGCAAGTCTGTACAAGGCCGATTTGCGAGGTGCCAAAGGGTTGACAATGGATCAACTCGCTAAAACAAAAACATTATACCTTGCTAAATTTGACGATGAAATATTTGAACAGATTAAAATTAATATTCCGGAATTAATTGGGAGTTGATTAGGCCCTTATTTTTTTTGCTTTAGTGATTTAATACTCTACATTTGTATTCAACAACAGACAACGGTTTCGCCAACGAAGCCGTTGTTTCTTTTTTGACCGATGATGATCACATGTGGTGCTAAATGAAGCGGTAGAATAAAATGTAAAGAGTTATGGCTACGAAGACATCATATTATACCAAAGAGGGTTTGGATAGGTTGACAAAAGAACTTAGTCAATTGAAGACAAAAGGACGCGCTGAAATTGCGCGCCAGATTGCCGAAGCCCGCGATAAAGGCGATCTCAGTGAAAATGCCGAATACGATGCTGCAAAAGATGCCCAAGGACATTTGGAAGCTAAAATTGCGCAGTTAGGGAATTTACTCAGCAATGCTAGATTGCTAGACGAAACCAAGATTGATACTTCCATGGTTTCTATTCTTTCAAAAGTAACAATCAAAAACAAAAAGAACGGAGCCTCTTTTACGTATATGTTGGTATCGGAGGAAGAAGCCGATTTGAAAGCAATGAAAATCTCAACTCAATCACCTATCGGAAAGGGTTTGCTGGGAAAGAAGGAAGGTGAAACAGCCAGGATCAAAACACCTGCCGGTGAAATTGAATTCGAGGTTGTACACATTGGAGCTTAAAAGATTCATGTCCAAAATTTAAAAAGTGAATGCATTGAATATTGAGCCTTGAATTTTTCTTATGCCAACCATTTTTTCAAAAATTATTAGCCGCGAAATTCCGGGTCACATAGTAGCCGAAGATGACAGGTTTATTGCCTTCTTGGATATCATGCCTTTGGTAGTTGGCCATGTACTAGTTGTTCCGAAGAAAGAAACGGATTATATTTTTGATATAGATGACAATTCTTTGGCGGCCATAACTGTCTTCGCTAAAAAAATTGCCCATGCTATTAAAAAGGTAGTTCCATGCAAACGGATTGGTGTAGCGGTAATTGGCTTAGAAGTTCCTCATGCACACATCCACCTCGTTCCAATGAATTCTGTAGGAGATCTAAATTTCAGCAGACCAAAACTTAAGCCTACACAAGAGGAATTGATAGAAGTTACTACAAAAATTCGCAAGGCTTACGAAGAAGACGGTAATCGGTAATGGGTGAAAGTTTTCTAGGGTGATTAAAGTCTGCATCATTCACCTATTCCAGAATGCTGATTACCGATGTGTTTCACCAGTAATTTAGAAGTCTATAAAAAATTGATGTCCACATTTAAGGGATAGCGCATTAGGTATTGCACGGCCTCTTGTACCGTCAAATTTTGGAAGAGTACTTTATAAAGAGTTTCCGTGATCATTGCCCTCACTTTGTAATAGTCGGCACATTTTTTTACAATGCGAATTGCGTTAACCCCCTCAGCAACTTCCTCCATATCTTCTAGTATGGCAGAAAGTTTCTCTCCTTTTGCCAGCCGGTAACCAACTGTAAAATTTCGGCTCATTGGGCTATTGCAGGTGGTCACTAAATCACCAATGCCAGCTACTCCAAGAAAAGCGCTTGTACTTCCGCCAAGTGCTTTACCTAAATGCACCATCTCCACTGCCCCGCGACTAATAAGAAGTCCTTTGGCATTTTCGCCATAGCCCATCCCACTAAGGGCACCTGAAGCAATGGCGATAATATTCTTGATTACCCCGGCTAATTCAACACCCACCAAATCAGTATTTTCATATACCTGAAACCGATCGTTTCGCAGAAGTTTTTTTCCTGTTTGTATTACTTCATTAAAATGAGAAGCTACAACTGTTGCGCCTGGTTGCCTCTGTGCCAGTTCCTTTGCAAGATTAGGGCCAGCCAGGCAACCGACCCGAACCACGACACTTTCCTCGCGGATCACCTCGCTCATGGTTTTCACCTGGGTGCGATTAAGTGTGGCAACCGTTTCAATCGTTTCACCCTTCGGCAGTGTTATATCCAGGCCCTTGGTTCCGTGAATCAGAATATGATAAGGGTGAAGATGAGGAGATAATTTCTTCATCATCTTGCGAAAATGCTCAGAGGGAACAATGGGAAAAATAACATCGCATTGACGAGCCAGATATTCCATGTCATTCGTGGGAATGACCTGCTTGCTCATTTTGTGGCCACGGTTTTCACGCTTGTCTAAAATACGCTCCACCACTTTTTCATCTCTGGCATAGAGCAGTACTTTTCTGTTGCGCGCAATGATATTGGCAATGACGGAGCCAAAATTTCCCGCACCTATCACGCCTACCGGTTTATCAGATGAGCTTTTCGAGGTCATAGCCTGCGAGGCGGTTGTGGTAATAGTAGAGAACGTTTAGGTCTTGGGTGATAATGTTACCTTTTTTATTCTTCAGAAGTGGGCGTTTTAGGTGGAAGATACCCACATTATCCAAGCCGCGATTGATGACCAGATCCGCCTCACCTTTTAAGTGTGTTGCATGATATACTTTGTCTTCACTGCTAAGTCTGTAAATCTCTTTTCTCAGTCGTTTGAATGTTTCTTTAAATTCATTGTAATCAATTTCCATATCTTCTTCCGGCAAACGAAGAAAGCCAAAAAGATCTAGTTTAGGATGTTTCTTTTGCCACATTTCAAAAGCAATAAAGGCCACCAGGTGACTTGCAAAAATCCGGTTGATCCGATGATACTCTTTTACAATTTTTTGACTGAGCATGCGCGTATATTCATTCTCGCGTTGCCCGTCTTCAGTTACCTTTCCATTGGTTAAAAAATAATCCCGGGTATCTACAATCTTTCCGCTCGCATCCAAACTATTACCATCATCATCTACATAATTGCCCAGCACATCCAGCCCGCGACCAATCGAAACTGAAATATTCGAACCCTTCGTAAAAAACTTGAACATGAATTTGATCAAGGGAAAACTTCCATAATTATCCTCTTCGGGGAAATAACGGTCTTGCCCTTTTACTTGTAAGTAATCTTCAATTAAATCGGGTGCCTCCAACACAAAATGATAATTGAGCGTAACGGGCACAACAAAAATCTTTCGTACCTCCCCGACAGGATTTTCAAGGTAAAGATTGCGTTGGGCTTCAACTGAAGTGCTCAGCAAACCAAGCTTCAGTTGTTTCTCTATCATGCCCGAGCGCGAGCGTGTGCCTCCGGGAAAAAATAAGCTGTGAGCACCCTTTTGCAAAGCAACATTGGAGTACATCTTAAGTGTTTCCAAATAAGGTACGTTCATTTTCCTGCGATCTACTTTATAGGCACCAAGGCTATTCATAAAGTAGGCGAATATCTTAATATTGAACAGGTTCAATCCTGCGCCATAGATGAAAGCTGGCATCCCGAGAGAATGGATTACCCAACCGATAAGTATGGAGTCTAAGTTGCTGAAATGAGTGGGCACCATTACAACTGTGCCCTGCTTAGCCAACCGCCTTAGCATTTTTACTTTGCCTACAATGTGAATTTTATCGCGAAGTGTATATTTGGATCTAAAGAATGCCCCAAACTTTTTTACTCGCGCACCATTCAGCAAGCGGGCAAACCAAAACTTAGTGATTTCCCGGGTGAGTCGGTATTTGTTTGGTATGAAATTGCCAGCGATTTCACTGGCGTAACGATGCACAATGCGTTCTAAAATTTCCTCTTCTTTTCTTGCCTGTCCGGCAGGCAGGTTGCCGCCATCTGGGGCTTTGGAGCTTAGCTCAACTAGTTCAGTTTTTATTTCTGACCAGAACTTGGGTTCGTCTTTTGGATCAACTCGCCAGCGATTGCGCTTCATCCGGTTCTGTTCGCGATAAACTGTGGCCTCTAATTCATCGATCAATTGCTTGCGCGAAGGCCTTACCTTGCGAATACGCTCAACAGACTTTCGAGTGACCTCATCCAGAAATTCCTTTCGGTTTTTGCTTAGCTGGTATACTGGCCAATCGGGGATGCCATCAAGAATGGGCTTGTAGGGGCGGTTTTTATTCTTCTTTTCTTCCAGTATCTCCATCAAAGTATTGCATGAACGAACGGCAAAATTAGGAATATTCTCAAACTATGTGCAGATAAAGAATATTGGAAGGCAATTCAAAATTTGAGTGGTGAGGAATTTTTAATCTTGAACCTTTAAATCTTGAACGGAGAAGTCAAAGAATCTCCATAGAAGCTCTTAATGAATTGTGCATGTCCTGAAACCTTTCCATGGCTTTGTAAATGAAATCCTCGCTTAAAATTTTTTTTAAGTCCTCTTCTGATGTAATGTCGTATTCGTTGATTTTAAAAGTTTGCTCAAGAAGTTCCGCTTCTAGTTTTAAAAGATAACGGTTGTTCCAATGGAAAATCGTGATTTTACAATCGGGATGTGGGATTTGGCCAACTACTCTCATGGTTTAAAATACACCATTTTGAAAGAGAACCCCAAATTAATGCGATGATTAGTCCTTTCTGCTGCTTTTGTCTAAGCATTTCGCGATTAATGAAATCCACCCAGTTGAATAAATGTTTACTTTTGAAGTAAGGATCAAATTTTAGAAAGTATATCTCGCTTTGAAGAATTATATTGTTGATATTTTATTTGAAGAGACTAAATATTCTCATAAAACTGTCGTTTTACATGCATTGCTCTTTTCTAAGCAGTGTATTTATTGTTATTTGTAGACTGGTCATTTTTTAATTTTGTTACGCTGCAAGCGTAGAAGTAAACATGAGTTTTTGCCATATAAAATGGTCTTTTTTTAAACTCCTCCTGCTGGGGGTAGTAGTACTTTTCCCGTCTATTTCGAGGGCTACCCATCTACGTGCCGGTGAAATAACAGTAGAGCGATTGAGTTGCAACAGCCTTACCTTTAGAATCTGTATTACAGTCTATACCAATACCGGCTCACCAATCAAGTTTGGTGATGGAGTTCTTGATTTTGGTGACGGAAGTAAACCTCACATTACCCCATCACTTGAAAACATTAAACGCCCTGACCTCGGTCCTGATATCGGCACCGTAACGTATTGTATTAACCATACCTATTCTGGTGCTAGTAAATACATCATCAGCTATGGTGAGAACAATCGCAATGCTGGAATACTTAACCTCTTCAACTCCGTTGACACAAAATTCTATATCGAAACGGTGATCAATATTGATCCATTGCTAGGGTGCAGTAATTCACCCCGGCTACTGGTTCCGCCAATTGACAAAGCTTGTACCGGTGCGGCCTGGTATCACAACCCCGGTGCCTACGATCCGGATGGTGACAGCATTTCATTTGAAATGGCCATACCCATGAAAGATGAAGGTCAACTTGTGAATGGTTATCGCCCTCCTGATGCAAAGGAATTTTATGACCGGATTGGCTTGGTCTATGAAAAATCAAATGAAGCTCAAACAGGCAAGCCAACCTTTACTATTAACGCCACCACGGGCACCATTATTTGGGACGCCCCCGGTGCCCCTGGTGAATACAATATTTCGTTCCTTATTAAGGAATGGAGAAAACTTGGAGACACCTGGTTATTGTTAGGTTATGTTACGCGCGATATGCAGATTGAGGTAGAAGATTGTGTCAATAAGCGGCCGGAGTTACTAGTTCCGCAAGATATTTGTGTGGAGGCAGGGACAATTATTTCTGAAGATATTTTTGGAACAGATCCTGATAAAGACAGCGTAAAGATTGAAGCATATTCTCAGGTATTTGGTTTTAATCCTTCGCCTGCCACGTGGTTGCCTAATCCAGCCAAATTCCAATCGACTGCCGGAACGAATCAGGCTAAACTTAAATTTAGATGGGCCACTCGTTGTGAACATATTAAAGAGCAACCTTATCAAGTTGTATTTAAGATAACCGATAAGCCACCCAAAGGGCCTAAGTTGGTTCAATTTAAGACGTGGAATATCAAGGTGGTGGGGCCAGCCCCCAAGTGGAATGATGCTCAGGTAAATTTGGCCAATAGATCGGTAAAATTGGTGTGGGAAAATTATGTATGCGCAACGGCTGAGACCATGCAGGTTTGGAGAAGAGTGGATCAGTTCGCATTTGATCCGCCTCAATGTGTTACAGGAATGCCAGATTTTCTGGGTTTTATAAAAATTGCAGAAGTACCAATCTCTACCACACAGTATATAGATAGGAACGGTGGTAAAGGCTTGGCCGTAGGTGCAGCCTACTGCTATAGGTTGGTGGCCGTCTTTCCTTTGCCGGGAGGCGGGGAAAGTTATGTTTCAAAGGATACCTGTCTGGCTCCAATCAAAGCCGATGCTCCTGTTATCACCAATGTCACCATTGATAAGACGAACCAGACAACCGGACAGATAACCGTGAAATGGAGATCACCATTTGACATCGATAAAGTTCAGTTTCCGCCACCTTATAAATATGAAGTGTATAGATCCGAAGGGTTCTCAGGGATAATTGGTAGGAAAAAAGCCAGAAGTATTTCAACAGATTCTGTTTTTGTTGATACAAATTTGAATACAGAGGAGACTGTGTTTAACTATACTATTGTCTTGTATGATAATAACAATATACCGGTGGATACATCTTTTTCGGCATCAACTGTAAGGCTTGAAACCAAATCAAAAGTTGAGCAAATTGAATTAAGCTGGAATGCTGATGTACCCTGGAGCAACCTGTCGCAGGATTATCCTCGGCATCTAATTTATAGGGGCCCGGCCAACGCAACGGAACCCCAAATGGTGCTGATTGACAGCGTGAACGTGAATGAAAAAATGTTTCACTATATCGATTCTGGCCAGTACAACTCAACCCCGTTGAAGCTGACAGATGAGTATTGTTATCGTGTGATGACCAAGGGTGTTTACGGAAATCCTAAGATCAAAGAGCCATTGAAGAACTTTTCACAAATCATTTGTGCGCAGCCCAACGACACCGAAAAACCGTGTGCGCCAGCGTTTGCCACGGAACTTAAAGGGATTGACTGTAAAGATTATCTTCAGAGTAATGTATGTGGCCAAAATTTATTTTCTAACGTTATTTTCTGGAATAAACCTTTAGATCCTGTATGCCGGGCTGATATAAAAAGTTATAATATTTATCTGGCCAGCACACTTGCCGACTCTTTTTCAATTTATGTTAGGAATGTAAAGGATACTTTCTTTATCGATTCTAACCTTCCATCTTTTAAGGGCTGCTATAAAATTTCAGCGGTGGATAGATCCGGCAATGAAAGTACATTGAGCGAAATGTTTTGCTTTGATAATTGCCCTTACTACGAATTGCCAAATGTGTTTACACCCAATGGTGATGAGAAGAATTGCAACGAATTGTTTAGCGCTTTCAGCGACCGCAGCGTAACTGATGAATCGGGAAATACCCCCTGTGGTAAAATAGATGGGGACGATTTAAAAAAGAGGTGCGCGCGTTTTGTTGAAAAGGTTGTGTTTGTGGTGTATAACCGATGGGGCACGGAGGTTTATAAGTATGAATCGGGAGGTGAACGCAATATATATATTGACTGGGATGGGCGTGATGACAAGGGCAAAGAATTATCAACAGGCGTTTACTATTATAGTGCCAATGTCACGTTTGATGTTGTTGACCCGTCACAGAAAACAAGGATCATTAAAGGATGGGTACACGTGATTCGGTAGAGCAAAAACGGATTATATTGTTTGATGGTCTTTGCAATCTTTGTAACGGCTCTGTTCAATTTATCATCAATCGGGATTCAAAAGCCTATTTCACGTTTGCTTCTTTGCAGTCATCTTTCGGCCAATTCCAGATGCATAAGTTTGCGTTGCCGACCAATCAACTTTATAGTGTTGTTCTAATCAAGAATGGGATTCTCTTCCAGAAAAGTAACGCAGCTTTGGAAATTGTGAGAGGCCTTGACGGCCTATGGCCTGCCCTATATTTTTTTAAAATAGTTCCACCCTTCCTACGCGACTGGATATATGGCATCATTGCGAAAAACCGTTATTCCTGGTTTGGCAAAAAAGATGCGTGCATGATTCCTAACCCAGAATTAAAATCCAGGTTTATTGGTTAGATCTAACGTAGTCGCTTCATTTTTAAACCTTCACGTTTTCTAAGAATAAAGTTCATATTAAAAAGTTTGAGGATTCAACTTTTTAATCCTAAACTCGAACTAAGATTGAACTAAATCAATAATGAAAGCTTACATATTTCCAGGACAAGGCGCACAGTTTACGGGCATGGGCAAAGAGCTTTACGATTCCAACCCGAAAGCAAAAGCACTTTTTGATCAGGCCAATAAGATATTAGAGTTCAATATCACAGCTATAATGTTTGCCGGCTCTGCGGATGAGTTGAAACAAACAAGAGTAACGCAGCCTGCAATTTTTATTCATTCCGTAGCCGTTGGCTTATCAAATGACACGTTTGCCCCTGAAATGGTGGCGGGGCATTCGTTGGGAGAATTTTCTGCGCTGGTTGCCAATAAAGCACTTTCATTTGAAGACGCTTTGAAATTGGTTTACAAACGCGCCATGGCCATGCAGAAGGCGTGTGAAATTAGTCCTTCTACGATGGCAGCTATTCTGGGTCTTGATGATAAGGTGGTAGAAGAAGTTTGCGCCTCCATTGATGAAGTAGTAGTGGCCGCCAATTATAATTGTCCAGGTCAACTCGTTATTTCTGGTTCCATAAAAGGAATTGAAATAGCCTGCGAAAAATTGAAATTGGCCGGAGCAAAACGCGCTTTGCCACTCCAGGTAGGTGGGGCATTTCATTCACCTTTGATGGAACCAGCGCGCGAAGAGCTAGCCGCGGCAATTGAAGCAACTAATTTTCAAAAACCTTTTTGTCCGGTTTATCAAAATGTTAGCGCCCTTCCAGCGACTGATATTAATACAATTAAAAAGAATCTTATTGCCCAACTAACTGCCCCGGTGCGGTGGACTCAGTCGGTTCAAAGTATGGTGAAAGATGGAGGAAATACATTCATTGAATGTGGCCCCGGAAAAGTATTGCAGGGGCTAGTGAAGAAGATTGCTCCGGATGTGGCGGTGATGAGCCTTTGAGGAATTTTTGATTTTTGATCTTAAAATTTTGAATACCATGGACTTAATCCGAAATCTAAAATCATTCTCCTGGTTTTGATTTATAGAGATACACGGAAGATTCATCAGCACATTCGCTCAACAACCGAGTGCAATTCTTATTCAAAAGAGGGTGGATAAATTCAGGCGCTATTTCTGCGAGAGGCAAAAGTGTGAACCTTCTTATTGAAATTCCAGGATGGGGTATGATCAAATTTTTTTCATTTAAAATAGTTTGGCCAAAGAATAAAATATCGATGTCGATAATCCGCGGACTCCATTTCTCAGTTCGTATACGACCCATGGCATTTTCAATAGATAGGGTTTTCATCAATAATTTCTGAGGAGATTCTTCAAAGGTGATTTGAAGAACCTGATTAAGAAAGTCGGGTTGTCCCGTATTGCCCCAGGCTTGAGTTTGATAGATAGAGGAGGCAGTAATGATAGAGCCGATATTCTCGATAGAATTTCGAGCACCTAAAAGATTCTCTTCCCGATTGCCAAGATTTGAACCCAAAAGCAAGTAAACTCCGTTCTCCATATTAGTTCGAAATACGACAGGAATAATTAATTTTGAAATTAAATTTTAACTATGAGTTTTCTGAAGAGCTTTTTTGCTTCATGTTTAGGCACTGTTGTGGCGCTTGGAGTATTGATTTTGGTGGGGATTCTTATCTTGAGCTTAGTAGCGAGCGAAAAGGAAGTGGTGATCACCGACAACTCTGTTCTGCACTTGAGGCTGGAATCTCCCATTACAGAACAGGAAGTGGAAGATCCGCTGTCAGAATTGTTCCCTGGCGCAGGCAATCAAAGTATTGGGTTAATCCAACTGAAGCAGGCAATTGAGACTGCCAAAACCGATAATAAGATTAAGGGGATTTATCTTAACATAAAATACCTGCAGGCAGGTATTTCTACGGTGGATGAAATTCGCGAGTCCCTCCTGGATTTCCGTTCCTCTGGTAAATGGATAGTAGCGTATTCAGATGTTTACACAGAAGGTGCCTATTACCTTGCTTCCGCTGCCGACAAAGTTTATCTCAACCCGGAAGGCCAGATAGAGTTTAATGGCTTAGCCACGGAAGTTATTTTCTTCAAAAGAATGTTTGATAAACTAGAGATTAAGCCACAAGTATTTCGGGTGGGAGATTTCAAAAGTGCTGTAGAGCCCTTTCTTCGCGATAACCTTAGCGATGAGAATAAACTTCAACTAAACTCTATGCTCAATTCCATCTATGGCGAAATGCTTAACAAGATTTCGGAATCCAGAAAAATCTCCAAGGCCAACCTAAAAGAAATTTCGGATGACATGATGGTGCAAAATGCCAAGCAAGCATTGAAATATGGACTGGTGGATTCTTTATACTACGATGATCAGCTAAAAGACGAACTTAGGGAAAGGCTTAAAGTAGACAAGGATAAAGACATATCCTTTGTAAAATATTCTAAGTATCGAAAGAGCGTAAAGGCCTATAAGAGTTCAAAAAATGAAGTAGCTGTAATTGTTGCAGATGGAACCATTCTGCCAGGTGAGGCTGATCAGGGAATTGTGGGTTCTGCTACAATTTGTGAAGAAATTCGCAAAGCACGTACAAATGATAAAGTTAAAGCAATCGTACTCCGAATTAACAGTCCAGGTGGAGCGTTTCAAGCGGGAGACCAGATGTGGCGAGAAGTTGTCCTTGCAACTCAGGAAAAACCAGTTATTGCTTCCATGTCTGATTATGCGGCCTCTGGAGGTTACTATCTGGCGATGGCTTGTGACACAATCGTAGCGCAGCCTACTACTATTACAGGCTCCATAGGAGTTTTCAGTGTGCTTTTTGATCTGAGTCAATTTATGGGGAACAAGTTGGGGATAACCTCAGAGGAGGTAAAGACCGGAAAAATTGGGGAGCTTATAACTGTGACTCGTTCTTTGACTGAAGTTGAAAAAGACATCTGGCAAAAGCAGACAAATGAAATCTATGAAATCTTCACAGCAAAAGCGGCATCCGGAAGGCATATGAGTCAAGAGGATATCAAAAAAATTGCTTCCGGAAGGGTGTGGACAGGTAGCCAAGCTAAGGATAATGGATTGGTGGATGTGTTAGGTGGCTTGGATGATGCCATTAAACTAGCAGCACAAAAAGGAGGAGTGGCCTCTGATTATAAATTGAGATATTATCCAAAGCAAAAGAACTTCCTTGAAAAACTTATGGGTGACTTTGAGCAGAACAACAAAGCCAAAACTCTCCAAACCGAACTTGGAGAATACTATCCATGGTATCAGCGCTGGCAAAAAGTGAAGCAATATCAGGGCGTTCAGGCCCGTATGCCATTTGAGTTTGAAATCAAGTAGTTAAAGTAGAAAAGCCTTCTCCAACATCATTTTTTGATGTAAGGTTTTATCTCAAAAGTGATTTTTTACGAATAATTTGCCGCTTTAGAAGGCTAAATCCCTATAATTAGCTAGCGTACCGTCTTCAGTTCGAAACAAGATTTTATTGTAAATTCAAAAGGCTGTCTAATAAGACAGCACTTTACCCAAATATGGGTATAAACAAAAAAGCGACTTTCCAGAAAATCGCTTTTACTTATACTCCCAGAAGGGAATGCTAGAATTTATCTTCCGACACAAATCCTCCCAAGGGTTCATTTGCTTGTTTTGGCTGAGCAGTCTTATTAGCAGACTTTTCAGCTAACTTATTGCTAGCTTTAAATGTAAATGAAAGAGTAGCAACAGCAGCAATGGCGAGTAAAAACAATATTCTTGCTTTCATAAAAGATTTGGTTAATGTTTAAGCCCCTTTAGTTGCTGAACCAACACCACCCATTGGGGTTTCGCTAGCTCTAGGCTTTATATTTTCTTCTGTGCAGGAAGTGAATGTTGCAAAACTTGTGATCGCTAAGATGAGGACGTAGAATAATTTTTTCATGTTTATTGGGTTTATAATGTTTAGGTTTCTAGTTTGCTTGTTAAAATATCCATACAAATATCTTAAAAGTGTTAATACCCCTTTCATGTAATAAATTTTGAAAATTACACATGTACCAATTTTTTTTGAAAAGCTAATGAAGTCAATCGGCATACTGGTTTTAATGTTATCGTCTTTTGCAGTACATGCACAAAAGATAGATTCTTTAAAATCACTGCTGAGCGCATCTTCAGGCACTGCTAAATATGATATTCTATTTGCTCTGGCTTATGAGTATTCTGATGTGAATGACTCCCTTTCTTTGATTTATACAGACGAACTTTACTCACTAGCGCATCAAATGGGAGATTCAAGTCGAATAGTAAAAGCAGGTAGGATTAAAGCTGGACAGTTAAGAAGATTAGAAAGATTGGATGAAGCAATTGATGTTGCTTTGAATGTTCTCCAAATTGCCAGAAGGCATAACAATCTCATAGAAATAAAATTACTTCTAAATTCTTTAGCGCTATCGCACACTTTGATGGCTGAGTATGACAAGGCTCTCAAATATAACTTTGAATCCTTAATTGCACGGGAGGCTGAAGGAAGCAAACAGGAGATAAGTATTGCATTGAATAACATTGGTTTAATTTATTATAAACTTAAGGATTATAATAAATCTATTGAATATTATACGCGGTCATTGGTATTAAAGAAGGAAGCCGATGATCAGCATGATCTTGATCGTTTGCTAATAAATATAGGCTTGTCTTATAATTACTTAGAAAACTATAGCGAAGGCAAAAAATATTTTGAGAAGGCTCTTTCTATTTGCGTGGATGATTGTTCATATCTAATTAAGCTAGAGAGTCAACACGGACTTGGGGTTTCGTATTTTTTTGGAACGGCCAACTACACAGAAGCCTTAATCCATTTTCAGCGATCTTTTGAAGTTGCAAAAAAGATTGACAATGCAAGATTTCAGGCTGAGAATTTAATTTATATGGCTCGAATTCACACCAAAAATAAGGACTATGCAATGGCAAGTAAAATGCTTCTGGAATCTCAAAGATTATCTTCGGCCAGGGGATACAACCTGTTGCTAACTGAGACCTACATACATTTTTCGAAATTATACAATGAGGTTAATGATTTTAAAAATGAGGCTTTGTATCAAGCCAAATATATTTCTTTAAAAGACAGTATTTACAACGATGATTTAATCAAAAACCTCACCAGGGTGCAATCTGAATATGAAGAGCGGGAGAACTTAAAAACAATTGCTGAAAAAGATGAAGTGCTTAAATTGAAGGAAGAAGTTATTAGTCGCCAGCGCCAGCAGTATATTTTTGTTATCGCGATTACTCTTTTGATTTTGAGTCTGGCAGTTGCGTTAATGTGGGCCGGCAAGCTTCAGCGAAAAGCCAATCGGTTACTCGCTGATTCCAGAGCCAATCTTGCAAAGAAAGTAGAAGAGCGAACTGCAGAGTTGTTGCGTGTTAATATAGAGCTTGACAACTTTATTTATAAAACTTCCCATGATATTCGAGGGCCCCTGGCAACATTCAAAGGCCTCTGCATGGTCGCACTCTTTGACATTAAGGATTCCGTTGGCCTGGAGCTGGTAAGACTGTTGGATTTGACTGCTGATAAGATGAATACCATTTTAAACCGTCTTCAGATTGCGAATGAGATTAACACAGCGGAGCTTAAGCCTGAGTTAGTGGACATCAAAACGTGTATGGATGAAATCATAGCGATGGAAAAGAAGAACGGACTACCTCCACGCATGATAATCAAACATGATATTAGTAATGATGTCGTTCTAAAATCTGATAAAAAACTTGTTCGTATTATTCTTGAAAATCTAATTAGTAATAGCATTAAGTTTTATGATCAGTCAATTCGTGTTGAACCTTATGTTCGTATCGAAGTTAGCAAAGAAAATAATTTTCTTTTATTTTCAGTCGTTGATAATGGCATTGGAATAAATGAAGATAGCAAGAATAATATTTTTCAAATGTTTGTGCGTGCTTCTGAGCGCTCTCAAACAGGAGGTATAGGATTGTATCTTTCCCGGTTAGCGACTGAAAAATTAGGTGGGACTATTGAACTGGTATCTATGCCGGATAAACGTACATGCTTTCATGTAAAGATTCCCGTAGACCTTGAGCCTGTGGTTAAGGCAAGGGAAGAAGAAAGGCTCATGAAGGAAAAGATATTGGAAGAGGAATCCAAAAATTCTTATCAGTATACTTAATTTCCAAAGTCAATTGCCATCTTTGCATCCAGCTTTTTATAGATTGAAGCTGCTTTTAAAACTTTATGAGTAAGCAATCTGATTTTAAACGCTATACGATTACCTCAGCCTTGCCCTATGCCAATGGGCCTAAGCACATAGGCCACCTGGCAGGCGCTTATATTCCCGCTGATGTATATGTGCGCTATCTAAGGCTTTCCGAAAAAGATGTTATCTATGTTTGTGGAAGTGATGAGCATGGAACCGCTATCCCCAATCAGGCCTTAAAGGAAGGCACAACCTCGCAGGCAATCATCGACAAATACCACGTACTCATAAAAGATTGCCTCTACCAGTTTGGAATTTCTTTTGATGTTTATCACCGAACGAGTGAACCCATTCATCACCAAACTTCGCAAGAATTCTTCTTGAATCTTTATAACAAAGGACTTCTTACGGAAGAAACCTCGGAGCAATATTTTGATGAAGAGGCAAAGACCTTTCTGGCAGATCGTTACATAGTGGGTACATGCCCGAAGTGCGGCCACACCAATGCTTATGGGGATCAATGCGAAAAATGTGGATCAACATTAAGTCCACGCGAACTCATAAATCCCAGATCAACCTTGTCCGGTAAACCACCAATACTAAAAGCAACAAAGCATTGGTATCTGCCACTTCAAGATCATGAAGAGTGGCTACGAAAATGGATTCTGGACTCACATAAAAATGACTGGAAGACAAATGTGTATGGCCAGTGCAAATCGTGGATTGATGCAGGGCTACAGCCGCGGGCTATGACGCGCGATTTGGATTGGGGTATTAAAGTGCCTTTGCCCGATGCCGAAGGTAAGGTGCTTTATGTTTGGTTTGACGCACCCATAGGATATATCTCGGCCACTCGTGCCTTGTTTCAGGAACTAAGTGAGGGCAAAAGAGAGTTTGCTTCACCTCAGCGTGATTTTGGAAAAGTAGATAAGGAAGGTTGGAAGAAATACTGGGAAGATAAGGAGACAAAACTTGTCCATTTTGTAGGAAAGGACAATATCGTTTTTCATTGTATCATTTTCCCGGTAATGTTGCGCACTTCTGATCAGTTTATAGTGCCTGACAATGTTCCGGCCAATGAGTTTATGAACCTGGAGGGAGATAAGATGTCGACCAGCCGGGGATGGTCGATTGAGATGCACGAATATTTAGCAGACTTTCCTGGTAAGCCAGATGTACTTCGTTATGCCATGCTTACCAATCTACCTGAAGCCAAAGACAGCGAATTCACATGGAAGGATTTTCAGTCAAAGAATAATAATGAGCTGGTTGCCATCTACGGAAACTTTGTGAACCGGGCACTGGTGCTAACACAAAAATATTTTGATAACAAAGTGCCAATACGCGGAACGTTTCTGGAAACAGAAGTAAAAACAATTAATTCTTTAAAAGCAATTCCTGGCTTGATTGAAACGTCCATCGGAAACTATCGCTTTCGCGAAGCAACTGCCCATATGATGGACTTGGCCAGGCTTGGCAATAAATATTTAGCCGAAACAGAACCTTGGAAATTAGCAACGACTGATTTGCCCCGTGTTGGAACAATATTGAATATCGCTTTGCAGATTGCGGCCAACCTTGCTGTTGTTTCTGAACCTTTCCTTCCTTTTACTTCGCGAAAGCTAAAGGATATGTTAACACTGAATAATCTTACATGGTCGCAGGCAGGTTCTGATGAGTTGTTAAGAGAAGGTCAGCAGTTGGGTGAGGCCAGTTTGCTATTTGAAAAAATTGAAGATGAAGTAATCGCAGTGCAGATCAAGAAACTTATGGACACAAAAAAAGAAGTTGAGTTGGCGAGTAAGCCAGTAATACCTTCGAAGGCAGAGATAACTTTTGATGATTTCTCCAAAATGGATATACGAATAGGAAAAATTTTGGAGGCTGAGAAAGTTGAGAAATCTAAGAAGTTGCTGAAACTGACAGTAGATACTGGCATTGATATACGCATAGTAATGAGCGGCATTGCGGAACATTTTAGCCCGCAAGAAGTTACAGGTAAACAAGTAACAATGTTAGTTAATCTTGCGCCTAGGAAAATTATGGGTGTAGAATCGCAGGGCATGATTTTGATGGTGGAGGATAAGGATGGTAAACTCAGATTATTACAACCTTCTGAAGGTGTTGCTTCGGGTTCTACGGTGAGTTAAAATCGGTGTTCGTTTATACTATTAACTGATAACGAATTAACGAACATTAAAAAAATTCATGGTCCGCTCAATGCCAATGGTACAAAATGAGAAAATCATTTCTGTGGATTTATCCATCAAGGCCGGCAATTCTTTGATTTCTTGCTGATCAAAGTTGCTGAGCACAAAATCAATTTGTTGTCCTTTGGCAAAATCATTCCCAATGCCCAAGCGCAAACGCGAATAATCCTGCCCCA
>JANOLM010000381.1:0-2447 GCA_031419815.1 Bacteroidia bacterium | reverse complement strand
TTAATTCCACGAATGGCAATAGTATATCGTTACGCTTTTACTATTTTTCAATCCTAACCTGTTCATCATGAAAAGACCCTACCTTCTACTTTCATTGCTTCTTTATTTACCGTTAAACTGCCTTTCACAAGCCGACTATTTTTATCCTACCTCAAAATCATTCAATAGAAGTATTCCAACCCCTGAGGAGTTTTTAGGATACCCAATTGGTTCGCACCACACACGGCATGACAAAATCATTGAATACTTCAAAACTTTAGACCGATTATCCGACCGTGTTTCCATTGAAGAAATCGGAGAGACTATTGGGCACCGGGTTCAGGTAGTTGCTAAAATAACTTCACCTTCCAATCATAATCGCCTGGAAGAAATACGAAAAAAGAATTTAGAAGGAAGCACAGATATTCCCCTCATTATTCAGTTGGGCTACAATGTTCATGGCAACGAACCATCCAGTTCGGAGGCCGCTATGATCACCGCCTATTATTTAACTGCGAATGAAGACGAAGAAACTTTGCGGTGGCTGAATGATATGGTTATTTTGGTCGATCCCGTTTACAATCCCGATGGAAGAGACCGCCATACCCACTGGGCAAATATGCATAAAGGGTCGCCTATGGTTTCGGATCCGATGGATCGCGAACATAATGAAGCCTGGCCGGGAGGCCGCACCAACCACTATTGGTTTGACCTCAACCGCGATTGGTTTTTAGGAGTACATCCTGAAAGCCGTAACCGCATGAAGTTCTTTCACCAATGGCGACCGTATGTGATGACTGATCACCACGAGATGGGGAGTACCTCCTCTTTCTATTTTGATCCGGGAAAATATTCCAGCAACAACCCAGTGGTACCCGCCTATCTCTATGATGTGGTACACCCAAAATTCGCAGAATATTTCTCGAAGGGAATGAACTCCATCGGTTCCTTGTACTATACCAAAGAATCCTATGACAAATTATATCCGGGCTATGGTTCCAGCTATGTAAATTTTTATGGCGGCATCGGAATATTATTTGAACAGGCTAGTTCGCGAGGGCATGTTCAGGAGACCACGACCATACCCATCACCTTTGCCTTCACCATACGCAATCAGTTCACGGCATCACTTGCCACTGTCCGCGCAGCTGCGGGTGAAAAAGAAATGCTTCGCAAACTTCGTAAAGATTTTTTTTCCTCCGCTATGGCTCAAGCCAAAGTTAATCCTATAAAAGCCTATGTGTTTGGAGATAGCAAAGACGCAACCAGAACGAATTCATTTATCAATCTACTGCTACTACACCAAATTGAAGTATATGAAAGCAATCTAACCGTAACAGCAAACGGAAGAACTTTTGAAAAAGGAAAATCCTTTATTGTACCCACTGAACAAACCAATTATATTATGGTACGTTCAGCTTTTGAAAAAGATATCACCTATCGTGATAGCACTTTTTACGATGCATCCACTTGGTCGCTGGTGCATGCTTTCAACATGCCACATGCAGAAGTGAAAGGAACCATTACAAAAGGAAATGCAGTAACCGTAACACCTGTAAAGTCAATACTTTCTGTTGCTCAAAGCAATTATGCCTACCTGATGGACATTTCAGATTATCAGGCTCACAAAGCAATTTATCAGTTACAATCCAATAAAGTAATTGTCCGGACAAGCTTTAAACCCTTTAGTGCTATTTGCAATGGGGTAGAACGGAATTTTCCACACGGTTCCATCATCATACCTGTGCAGCAACAGACTATCGATTCCGATACATTATTTGAGGTTATCAAACAGGTAAGTAAATCAACCACCATGGACTTCTTTTCCGTGGAGACTGGAATGAATAGTAAAGGAGTTGACCTGGGATCAGGATCAGTGAGAACCATCAAACCTCCAAAAGCAATCATGCTCATTGGAGCCGGTATTTCTGGTACCGAAGCTGGAGAAGTCTGGCATTTACTGGATCAACGAATTGGCATGCCTATTTCGAAAGTTGATCTTTTGAATTTACAACGGGTTAATCTGAACGAATACAATGAGATGATCATGGTAAGCGGAACGTATCCCACTGAAAAAGTATTTTCAGATAAAATTAAAAGTTGGGTGCAAGCTGGAGGAACGTTGATTACGTTCAAGACTGCTTCAGAATGGGTGATCAAGCAAGGCATCATCAAAGAAAAATTGGTGGTCATTGACACCGTTAAAAATCCAAAGCGAGTTGATTTTGAGAATGCCGCAGACACTGAAGGAGCAAAGCAAATTGGAGGATCAATCTTTCAAGCAGACCTGGATGTAACAAACCCTATCGGATTCGGATACACCGACCGAAAAATTTCCATCTACCGCAATGGACGAACATTTCTGCAGCCCAGTAAAGTGGCTTACAGCACGATTGTCCAATATGCCGCAAGCCCGTTGATCGGTGGTTACATTCACAAAACAGACATTAAGCGGGTAGCTAACTCAG
>JANOLM010000380.1:0-5132 GCA_031419815.1 Bacteroidia bacterium | reverse complement strand
CAATTAAACTCACTGGAATATAAATACCAGTCTTTATCGATAGTGGCATTAAAAATCAGACTAAGCTCATCTCCAATTTTAGCCTGATTAGCTGAAACAGATGTTGACCATTTCGCGGGGTGAAGGATCTGTGCGGTTAACGTGAAGGCACAAATGGTTAGTGCAAGAGCAATAAAAGCCTTTTTTAAATGCATAGTTTCTAAATAGTAGCGCAAAAATAACGAAGTAGAGCGCAAATAAGTTGATTCGTTAGAAAGTGGCGTACTTTGTGTTCTTCGCGTGTTATTCTATAAGATCTTTACGGTTCCAGAGAAAGCCAGCCTCTTTTGCGAGACAAAATAATCTGTAATTTTAAGGCATCTTCGGCAACTAATCATTCAAAAAACCGTGTTCGTACTCAGCTTAACTAAAAATTAACACAATAACCCTTATACCTATGAAGCGTAAATTTTTACTGTCGATCTTAGCCATAGCCTGTGCCATTGTGGCAAATGCACAAACGGCTGATGAAATCATTGCCAAGTATTTTGAAAATACGGGTGGCATTGCTAAATGGAAATCTTTGGAAGGTATAAAAATGTCCGCCAAAGTAAATCAAGGAGGAATGGAACTTCCACTGGAAATTGTTCAACTGAAGGATGGCCGACAGATGACTTCCATTACTTTTCAAGGTAAGGAGATCAAGCAAGGCGTGTTTGACGGTACATCATTATGGTCTACCAATTTTCAGACTATGAAGGGCGAAAAAAGTGATGCGGAGGCAACCGAGAATTTCAAATTGGACATTGGCGAATTCCCGGATCCTTTTTTAAGTTATAAGGAAAGAGGCTTGAAAGTGGAATTGCTTGGTAAGGAAACGGTAGATGGTTCTGAAACCTTTAAACTTAAATTAACAAAAAAGCCGATTAAGGTTGATGGCAAAGTGACCGACAATGTAGTGTTCTACTATTTTGATGCTGAGAATTTTGTTCCACTTATGTCAGAAACAGAAATGACATCCGGACAGGCAAAAGGTATGGTTGCCCAAAATAAATTTAGTGATTATCAGGAAATCAACGGCCTAATGATGCCGTTCTCCATGGCGCAAGGCATAAAAGGCCAACCCGGTGGGGCACCTTTAACAATTACCGCTATAGAACTAAACCCTAAAGTTGATGCAGCTATCTTTTCCTTTCCATCTGATAAATAGAAGTTGCAGCATGGCTAGCACATTCAATTTCTAAATTATATAGACCATTAAAAGAGCAGACACTACATCTGCTCTTCTTTTTTTAACTCAACCAACCTTAGCATGAAAAAAATTATATCAGCATTGTTATTTTCTTCCCTTGTCGTTACGTCTTACGCTCAGCAAGACGCTATCACAAAGGGGAAAGAATTATTTGGCGATCTGAGAGCACGGCACATCGGCCCAGCTCTGATGAGCGGAAGGATCACGGATATGGAACTGCATCCTACCAACGACCGTGTAATGTATGCAGGCACTGCCGGTGGCGGGGTGTGGAAAAGTAATAATGGAGGAGCTACCTTCAATCCCATTTTCAATGAGTATTGCCAGTCTATTGGCGCTGTAGAAATTGATCCCTCCAACCCTGATAATGTGATCTGGGTAGGAACAGGTGAAACATGGACAAGAAATAGTGTTTCTCTTGGTGATGGATTGTATAAAACTGTTGACGGTGGTACCAACTGGATAAAAATGGGTTTCGAAAAATCCGAGCGGATAGCTGGCATACAGGTAAACCCCAAAAATCCCAATGAAATTTATGTGGCAGCTCTCGGTCCACTATGGAGCGATAGCGAAGAAAGAGGCTTGTACAAAACGATTGATGGTGGAAAAACCTGGAACAAGATTTTATATGTTGATAAGACAACGGGTTGCAGCGATCTCACCCTCGATCCAAAAGATCCCAACATTGTGTATGCTTCTTTTTGGGAAGTGAGAAGACAACCGTGGGCATTTAGTTCTGGTGGAGCAAATAGTGGTATGTATAAATCAATAGATGGTGGGAAAACATTTAATAAAATCCACAACGGTTTCCCGAAAGGAAAATTGGGAAGACTAGCCATTGCTGTAGCACCTTCAAACTCTAATATTCTTTATACCGTAATTGAATCAGAGCAAGACAAAGACAAAGGATTATATCGCAGTGATGATGCCGGAGCAAGCTGGAAGCAATTGAACAATGATTTTGGAATTGTGGTGCGTCCATTTTATTTCTCACGCATTGAAGTGGACCCACGAAATCCGGATGTGGTTGTGAAAGCCGGATTGTTTGGCTCCATTTCCCGCGATGGCGGAAAAACATTTAAAGACCTTGGTCCGAATCATTCAGATGTACACGACATTGTTTTCGATATAAAAAATTCTGATCGAATGTATGCTGCTACAGATGGTGGCATCTACCGCTCATGGGATGGTGGTACCACATTGGAAATCACTGAAAATATTCCGGTGTCACAATTTTATCATGTGAGTGTGGATGACGAAGAGCCTTACAATGTATACGGTGGCTTACAAGACAATGGCTGTTGGTTTGGTCCATCGCAATCACCTGGTGGTGTGGAAGCGCGTGACTGGAGTCGAGTAGGTTATGGTGATGGCTACCGCGTGTACAGACATCCCACTAAAAAATTAATTTACTCTGAAATGCAAGGGGCTGAGAATGTATGGCGCTTTGATCCTGCCAAAGACCAGGCGAAAACGGTTCAACCTTTGGCGGCAAAAGGTGATCCTAAGTTGCGCTTCAATTGGAATGCGGCCATGGCCATCAGTGCCAGCAAGCCCGATCGTTTTTACATGGGCAGTCAATTTGTTCATCGCTCGGAAGATATGGGCGACACTTGGGTGAAGATATCCCCTGATCTTACTACAAACGATCCTTTAAAACAAAATCAGGAAAATTCTGGTGGTTTATCACGAGATAATTCAGGAGCAGAAAATCATTGTACAATATTCACCATTGCAGAGTCACCACTTGATGAAAATATCGTTTGGGCAGGCACCGATGATGGCAACTTACAAGTGACAAAAGATGGGGGCAAAATCTGGACAAATGTTATTGCCAATGTTCCGGGACTTCCTAAAAATACAATGACGTATCACGTTGAAGCTAGTGTATTTGGTAAAGGCAATGCCTATGTGGTTTTTACAGGATACCAAACCGGAGACATGAGCACGTATGTATATAAAACAACTGACTTTGGTGTGACTTGGAAATCAATTGTTACGCCTGAAATTTATGGCTTTGCGAGAAACATTCAGGAAGATTATGAAAACGAAAACTTGTTGTTCCTCGGCACAGAGTTTGGATTATACATCACACTGAATGGGGGCAAAGTCTGGAATAAGTTTACAAACAATATGCCAGCCGCCAACGTGCATTTCATTGAATTGCACAAGAAGACCAATGATCTTGTGATTGCCACGCACGGAAGAGGAGTTATCATCATTGATGACATCAGCATCTTGCGTCAGTTGACAGAAGAGAACATGAATAAAGAACTTCATTTCTTTACCACCAAGCCCACTACCATTGCAGAAACAAATGGCTTTGGAGGTGCGAGTACCGAAACTCAATTTATCGGTGAAAACCCAAGTCGCTCTGCAAAGATTATCTATTACTTAAAGAAGCGACACACCTTAGGTAAAATGTCGTTAGAAATTCAAGATGCCAACGGAAATAAGGTGACAGAACTTGGGCCGGCAAAATCCAAAGGCATAAATGTGGTGGAATGGAACTACAACACTAAGCCACCTAAAATGGCTACTGCCAAAACGTTTGCATTCGGTGGATTTACCTCGCCACGTGTACCAGCAGGAACTTATAAAGTAGTCATTCAAAAAGGAAAAGAGACGTACACCAATGATTTAGTAATTCAATACGATCCCAAATCTGACATATCACTTGCCGATCGAAAACTTCAGGAAGTGGCCACCAAAAAATTGTATGACATGGCTCAGGAACTGGCATACATGGTGTACACACTAGACGAGTATGTAAAAATTGGAGAGGCCGTGAAATTAAAAAATGCAAAAGTTGCTACACCGCTCATCACAGACCTTACTAAGCTGAAAGAAACTTTAGTGGTAACAAAAGGTGACAACTATGTAGGCGCTGCTGAACCTCAGTTGCGGGAAAAGATGGCGGAGCTTTATTCAAAAGTTGCTGCTAGCTATTATAAGCCCAATCAGGCAGAGCTTTCAAACTTAGAAGCAATTGAAAGTCGTTTCAATGCAGGCAAAGCGGACTTTAAAAAGATCAAAGATAAACATCTGAATAAAGTGATTGGAGCCAACTCAAAAGATGGCGTTCAGCCACTGGTCTTAAAAACATTTGAAGAGTTTATGCAACAGCCTTAGCCGCTGATAACCAATAAAACAATAGCCACAGATTCGCAGATTTAAATTCTTTGAATCTGTGGCTTTTTCTTTAAGTCGTTTCTTTAGCTCTCAAGCAAAGACGAAACACTACCGCAACTCCAAGTATATGCGACTGCTGAAAAGTTAATCAGTGAATTTGTGGCATCCCCTTAGCTCTTCGCGTAGTGTTTGTAAAACGAAACAATCGTTTCAATGCCAATCAAAAAGTTTTTGATGCCGTAATGTTCGTTGGGCGAATGGATGGCATCGCTGTCTAATCCAAAGCCCATCAATACAGTATCTAAACCTAATTCCTTTTTAAAAAGTGATACGATTGGGATGCTTCCACCATCGCGTGTAGGGATGGGTGTTTTTCCCCACACCTCTTCAAATGCACTGCTGGCCGCTTTAAACGCTTTTGAATCCGTTGGTGTAACGGCAGGCTGACCTCCATGATGTGGTGTCACTTTTACTTTTACAGATTTAGGTGCAATGGAAAGAAAATGATCGGTGAACATTTTCATAATCTCTTCGCTATCCTGATTGGGCACCAGGCGCATAGAAATTTTTGCCGATGCTTTAGAGGGCAATACAGTCTTTGCGCCCTCGCCTGTATATCCGCCCCAAATTCCATTTACATCAAGTGTTGGACGAGTTCCTGTGCGCTCCACAGTAGTATATCCTTTTTCCCCTTTCACCTCTGTTATACCCAATTCTTTTTTGTACTCATCTAAATTGAATGGAGCTTTATTGAGATCTGTTCTTTGAG
>JANOLM010000379.1:0-8067 GCA_031419815.1 Bacteroidia bacterium | reverse complement strand
AATTGAAAATGATTTTAAAGTAACGGCTGCCCAGGTAGAGAAAGCCATTACCCCAAAAACCAAAGCCATTATATTCTCATCGCCCTGTAACCCCACAGGTTCTGTGTTTTCGCGAAAGGAATTAGAAGAGATTGCAGCCGTGGTGCGCAAGCATGAAGGGTTAATGATTATTGCAGATGAAATTTATGAACACATCAACTTCACTGGCGAACGGGTAAGCATCGCTTCCTTGCCGGGAATGTTTGATCACACCATTACAGTTAATGGTTTTGCAAAAGGTTTTGCCATGACGGGCTGGCGCGTAGGCTACATAGCTGCACCAAAGTGGGTAGCGGATGGTAGCAACAAAGTGCAAGGGCAGATCACTTCAGCTAACTGTTCCATTTCACAACGTGGTGCATTGGCTGCCATTACAGGTGACCTTGACCCGACAAATAAAATGGTGAAAGAATATCATCACCGGAGAGATGTTGTCTACAATTTATTGAAAGAAATGCCAGGCGTGAAAGCTAATTATCCACAGGGAGCATTTTACTTTTTCCCAGATGTAAGTTATTATTATGGCAAATCTGATGGAGAGAAAACTATTAAAAATGGAGATGACTTCTGTTTATTCATGCTGGAAAAAGGACTTGTATCATTAGTACCGGGCGGTGCTTTTGGAGATGAGAACTGCGTGCGGCTTTCTTATGCTGCTTCGGAAAAGGATTTGGTAGAGGCTATGAAGCGGATGAAAGAGTCACTCCTTAAATTAAACTAAAAAACTAATTCAAGATTCAAGATTGAGACCCAACTTTGAACTTTGAACTTTCAATTTTGAATGAAATGGACATCCAAAAAATATTTCAATCCTTTAACGACCTCCAGGTTTTAATTGTTGGCGATGTGATGCTAGACAGCTACATCTGGGGGGCAGTGGAAAGGGTGTCACCTGAGGCTCCCGTTCCGGTAGTTTCCGTACGAAAAAGAGATGTTCGATTGGGTGGTGCCGCAAATGTTGCGCTGAATGTTCAAGCTCTTGGTGCAAAACCGATTCTATGTGCCCTTATTGGCGATGACGATGCTGGTAAAAAATTATTGCAGAATCTGAGTGAACATGGTATCAGCAAAGAAGGAATTGTAGTAAGCGGGGAACGACCTACCACCGTAAAGACCCGCGTAATTGCCAGCCATCAACATGTAGTGCGCGTGGATGAAGAGTCGGATGCAGTAGCCAGTGGAGGTGAAGAAAAACTCTTGCTAGAAAAAATCAAAACACTTTTGCCCAAATGTCAGGTTGTTATTTTTGAGGATTATGACAAAGGTGTTCTGAACGCAACCATTATAGAGAAGACCGTTGCCATGGCAAACAAACTTGGAATACCAACAGTGGTGGATCCGAAGAAGAGGAATTTCTTGTCTTATAAAAACGTAACCCTCTTTAAGCCTAATTTAAAAGAGCTACGCGAGGGTTTAAAAACAGAAGTGGAGGGTGGTAATCAAGACCAGGTGGCAATGGCAGTTGAAGCTCTAAAGGAAAAGCTTAATGCCAAAGGAATTTTGGTCACGCTTTCCGAGCAGGGCGCTTACATTGATTTTGAGAATCAAAAAATAAAGCTCCCCGCCCATGCACGAGAGATTGCAGATGTGTCTGGCGCTGGTGATACCGTAGTGAGTATCGCGGCTCTTTGTGTAGCCCTTAAACTTGATCCAAAATTAATAGTGTCATTGTCCAATCTTGGCGGGGGCCTTGTGTGCCAGCATGTGGGGGTAGTACCAATTGATAAAAAAGAATTTGAAAAAGAAGCACTGGAATTGAAATAGGTTGATTAGCCCAATTTCTTTTTAAAAGCCTCTATCCGTTCCTTCATTTTATTAAAGAACTTATTTCGTTCCTTTTCGGCAGAGGCGCTTATCAGCGTTGAGTTCTTGATGAGATTATCCAAATAATTTTCTGCTTTATCGCAAAATGTCTCTTGGTGTGTGGTCAGTAAATTCAACGTATTGTAGTTAATATAAACCATACGCATTTTATCCATGCGCGCCAAAACAGTGTTATCTGCAATCAATATCTCATTCTCATATAGCCGGAATGCTTCTCCTCCGGTTTTCTTACCTTCCGCAGCATCTCCTTTTATCAAATTGATTAGTTCAATTAATCGATCACAGAGCTGTATCGCCTGTTTCTTATTTGCGAAAAACCGACATTCATGATAAAATTCAATTTGCTTGATCGTCTCATTAATAGCTTCATCGCTCCATATTTCCGTGCTCGGCACGGTAGCATAAAGTTTCCAAAGTTTATTGCCGGCCTGAAGAATTTCTTTTGGGATCACATCCGTATGAAATAATTGGTTGGTATGGGTTGGATCTTTGATGACCGTTTTCAGCCAGAAAAACATTTTGAAAGCCGATAGTTCCGGCAGCCTGAAATAATGAAAGATAAACATGTCGCGGGCCGCAAAAATCATTTCCCGTTGGTTGAACCCATTTACTACCGCCATGTTCCTTCCAACTGAATTAAGCCATTGTTCAAGTGTATAGCTTGTGCTCAATGCCCGATGATGGAAAAGAGATGTGTTGACGGAAGGAGAAAGAAGAGCATCTAAAGAAACACCAAAGCGATCGCATAACTTTTTCACTTCATCCAATGACAGCACCGTTTCACCCCGGATTCGTCTGTAAGCACTATCCCGACTGATGTTTAAAAGCTCAGCCAATTTATCGGCAAATGAAATGTTCTCAGGAACCCTGCTACGTATCTGTTCCAGAAAAGCAGATTGAATGTTCGTTGAGACAGTTGTTTGAGTCATGCTAATTGATCGAAAGTCATAGTATAATTTCAGCTATGATATTAATGGGAGGCACTAATTAATTATGGGTTCATTTATGGATAACTTTGCCTTACACGCAATTATTTGCTCTTCCATTTTATTAAAAAACCTGTTCCGTTCTTTCTCCGCAGTGGAACTGATGAGGGCAGAATTCTTTAACAGGTTATGCATATATGATTCTGTCTTTTTACCGAAGGGATCCTGGTGGGTAGTAAGAACGTCCAGCGTATTGTAGTTGATGTACACGACCCTGGCATTATTGATTTTGGCAAAAATGGTATTGTCTGGTATTAGTATTTCATTTTGGTAAAGAGTGAAAGCGCCACCGTCCGATTTTTTCCCTTCGGCAGCAACTTTCCGCAGTTGTTCGTTAAAATCCAATAATTGATCACATATATGAACTGCCTGATCGTGTTCAGAAAAGAAGCCACACTCATGATAAAATTCAATTTGCTTGAGGGTGCTGTTAAAAGCTTCGTCACTCCATATCTCCGTGGTGGGAAGTGAAGCATATAGCTGTCCCACTTTTGTGGCCTTCGCTAAAATCTCCTTTGGGATTACATCAAGATGGTAAGCCACGGTGGAGTATTTGGTGTCCTTTATTACTGACTTTGACCAAACGAATAGTTTGAATGCAGTTAGTTCGGGAATCTGAAAATAATGAAACATTGGAATGTCTTTGGCAGCATAGATTATTTCAAGTTCTTTCGATGACTTTGCCAATTCCATATTTTGAAGAAGAGAATTTAGCCACCCTTCCAGCGAGTAATTGACATCTGCTGCCTGGTGTTGAAAGAGTACCATATTAGAAGATGGGGAAATGATGGCATCCAGTGAGACCCCATATTGATCATATAACTTTTTCACTTCATCAAGAGAAAGTACCGTTTCACCGCGAATTCTGCGGTAGGCGCTATCGCGACTAACATTCAGCAGCTCAGCGAGTTCATCTGCAAAGGATGCGTTTTCCGGCAGACGGTTGCGGATTTGACCCAGAAAAACAGACTGGATATTTTCTGAAACGGATGATGGACTCATAAGAATTTGCGCCATTCAGTAAATAATAATAATCTAAATACTCAGCATTTGCAATAACCCGTATGGTTGAAAACTTAGAGGCCTCCGTATTCTAATAATTGCAAAAGAGATTTAGGGACAAGGCAAACAATCAAATTGAGTGGCTCTTGACGGAAATTACTTTTGACCTATCAATCAAAACAAGACAGCCATGAAAACTCAAAACGTAAATAACCAGTACCTGAAAAAGAACATTGTCTTTTTCATTTTTGTGATGCTACTGATGTTAATGCTTTTCGCAATGGCAAGTGCACAGGAGATCCAAAATGTTGCTAAGCCTTCTTCCTATTTCCGATTCGGCTTAGGTTATGGATTTCCTTCAGCCTCACAGATGGTGGGAGTAAATTCCACTTATGCATCATCGGCAACATCTTCAACTTCCAAAATGGAAGGTGTTTACGGCTCTTTAGGTTCCGGATTTACCTTTAATTCTTCTTACGTGCACATGTACTCCAAAAACATTGGGTTGGATGTAAACCTGCAATACCTGTGGGGAAAGCAGTATGAGAGTACAAGTGCGGGTAGCTACGATGGTATCGCCAATGTTTCATATGAATCTAAAATCTATTCCCGCGGCATACTTTTTGGCCCGTCCTTAATTGCAATGGTTGGTGAAGGCAAAGTGAAACCTTATGTACAGGTGGGCATTACAATGGGCAGGATGAAAGTGATTAGTGAAATGAAGGCAACAAATTTCAATTCAACAAGTGAATATAATGGTGGCCTTTCTATTGGTTTTAAAGGTGGCTTTGGGATTGATGTCCCTATTTCTGAGAACGCGAAATTTTTCTCTGAGTTCATATTCATTGGCATGAGTTATTATCCTAAAGAAGAATCAACAACGTTCTCAAGTGGGCCAAGTCAACCGAAGACTGAATTTGTAAGAGAAGTAACATCCAGTTATAGTGTTTCCACTGCCACTAATTCCAATTCTAATAAAGAATTGCGCGAATCGATACCCTTTGGAAGTGTTTCCATAAACGTTGGCCTAAAGCTTTTGCTGAAAAGAAAAGTATAGAATTAATCTTCCTGTTGACATAAGTAAGGGGTCAAAAAACGATCGCGAAAAACTCTAAAACTTTTAAACATCTACAAATGAAACGAATCCTTGTCACAGGCGCAGATGGACTCCTCGGTAGTAATCTGGTGCGCGAACTTCTGAACAGAGGTTACATCGTAAGGGCATTTATCCAACCCGGCAGAATGGTGAACACGCTGGATGGTTTAGCCATTGAAAGATTCGAAGGTGATTTGCTCAGTAAAAATTCTGTTGCAACAGCTCTTATGGACTGTCACTATATGATACATGCTGCAGCAAGTACCAGTATCTGGCCTCCCCGAAGTGAAGTCGTTAGAAAAATAAATATTGAGGGTACTCAAACTATTGCAGAGTGTGCGCTTGAAGCAGGCATTGAACGAATGGTGTACGTGGGCACAGCCAATTCCTATGGCTTTGGTTCAAAGGAAAATCCGGGAAGGGAAGAAAATTCTTACAAAGCATACAAATACGAGATGGATTATCTGGACAGTAAGTTGGAAGCACATCAGATAGTAATTGAAACTGTAAAGAAAGGATTGAATGCTGTCATTGTAAACCCAACATTTATGATAGGCCCTTTCGATTCAAAGCCTGGCTCTGGCTCCATGATCATTGCTCTTTTTAAGAAAAAAATAATGGGCATTCCAAAAGGCGGAAGAAATTACATCTATGTGAAAGATGCGGCCATTGCAGTTGCCAATGCACTTACCATGGGCAGGCCAGGGCAGGGCTACATTCTGGGAAATGCTAACCTTTCTTATCAGGAGGCATTTACATTAATGGGAAATACCATTGGGGTAACACCACCAAAAAGAAAAATTCCCGATTGGTTGGTTCTTCTCATTGGATACTTGTCCTCCGTAAAAGCGAAGATTACTGGAATGCAACCGATCATAAGTCTTCAGGTTGCTAAAATTGCGATTGATGATCACTACTTCACGCCAAAAAAAGCAATTGAAGAACTCGAATTACCACAGACACCATTGGAAGTAGCTATTCTGGAGGCATTTGAATGGTTCAAAGAAAACAGGTATCTCTAACTATTATAAAAATGAATCTATCAGCCTTCTACAACGGAAAAATTGTTTTGATAACCGGTGCATCTTTAGGCATTGGTAAAGAAATGGCAAGACAAGTTCTTGCGCTGGGGGGAAAAGTGGTGATGACAGCCCGCAATAAAACTAGATTGATTGCCGCGCTGAATGAGTTCAAGGAATATGCCGAAAACATTTTGATTTATGAAGGTGATGCCACAAACTATCAAGATAACATTGAACTAATTGAGAAGGTACGGCACTGCTTCGGTAAATTAGACATACTGATCAACAATGCTGGCATGTCTTGTTATGGTGACGTAGAAACGCTTCAACCCGGTGTGGCCGAGCAGGTAATCAACACTAATATCTATGGATCGCTGTATCCCGCTATGGTGGCTATACCCGAACTAAAAAAATGGCAAGGCTCCATGCTGTTTGTTTCGAGTATTGCAGGAATTCACGGTATACCAGGCTACTCCACCTATTCACTTTCGAAAATGGCCCTTACCGGCCTTGCTCAAAGTCTGAGAACAGAACTGAGGTCGGTAAAGGTTTTTGTTGGCATTGCATACGTTGGATTTACTGAGAATGAGGAAGAGAAAAAAACACTATCGCCAAATGGGCAGTTGGAAAAAATACCGACACGCCCAAATCGACTGACAGCCTCACGCGAAACGACCGCGCGTTTATTGTTGCAACAAATTATGCAACGTCAACATTCGGCATTCCCTTCCTCATTTGGTTTGTTTACTAGTCTTATAAGTCGATACTTTCCTGATGTGCTTAGGCATATTCTGGCTTGGAATTACAATAAAAAAAACAAGCACTAATCTACTATTAGGGTGTATGCTCAACCCTTCGGTGAATACCAGTGGACATGAAAAAGGCCGCATTGGCAATCATTCCTGGTCTCAACACATGAATTTTGACTCCATGAAAAGAAAGTTGGGAATCCTAGATGGACCTTGAATTTGCGAAAATTGCAATTAATCAGGGGATAAGAATTCTGGGTTTGCATTAAATGCAAAAACCTGCCCCATCGCAATTTGATGAAGGTCATACTGCAAAACATTTGAACCACCTCTGGCAAACTATAAAATCATACGCATGAACAGTGACTTTACATTTACACCCGAAGTCAGGAAGAAATCAAGATCAAAAAAACGGAAACTAAAAACATTATTAAACACTAAATAAAACACAACATGAAAACACAAAGAATCTTTCCTCAAACAGACTTGATCAAGTCGATGTTCATCTGTATGCTGATGACAACAACTATTGGCGCTTATGCTCAAAGTCAAAAAAAACCAACTTCAGCAGTGCTAGGTATTGATAGCAAAGGTGTAATCCAGGATGCCGAAGCTGTTGGGTTTATGGTGCGTCTGGAATTAGAAAAAACCAATGCGTACAATGTCATGGACAAATATGATGTGGCCGAGGCAGTGAAAAATAACGGCATTGATTTGAAAACCTGCTTTGGTAAAACCTGTGTAGTAGCGGCAGGTAAGGCACTCAATGCGGACAAAATGGTCACTGGAAGTGTGGAGCGTTTCGGTGAGAAGATCGTGATCTCCTTGAAAGTGATTGATGTAAAAAGCGAATCTGTAGAAAAGCAAGATGCTACAGAGTATCTTAATCTTCAGCCCGAGTTGCAAAGGATGATTGCCATTTCTGTGCAGAATCTGATGGGAATTGCGCCTGACCAAAATGTAGTGAATCTCCTGATCAATTATGATGCCCCTATTGAAAGCCCCAAAACACAGCTAAGCCTGAATGGGCCGAGGATGGGCTTTTCAATGGCAACTGGTGATGCCGCTACCGTTCTGACGGCCCCAGAGAGTGAAGGCGGCTATAATATGTATCCCGCCACGTTTCAATTCGGCTGGCAAAAAGAATGGCAGTATTTAAGCTCGGGAGACTTCCAGGCTTTGGTCGAATTTATTCCTATGATAGGTGGATTGGAATCAGGAAAGTTTATTCCGTCTATGACTTTTTTGAATGGCTTCCGAATGGGCAAGAAGGGATGGGAGTTTGCATTTGGCCCTTCGTTCAGGGTTGTTAATAAAGCTCAAGGATTTTGGGGAGATGGCCTTAATGG
>JANOLM010000378.1:0-5865 GCA_031419815.1 Bacteroidia bacterium | reverse complement strand
TAAGCTAAGTCACCTCACCCGCCCAGGTGTGAATGGCTCCACCGTAGCAAATGAATATCTTGAATGGGGCGCTGGCCCGCGTGCTTCTCAATATCTTGTTCTAGGGGCCAAGTGCAATGCTCTTCTCAATGGCAAGTACTCGCCCGACATTGAAGATGTGCAAGCCGTTGCCAGACCAGTGCTTCGCCATCGCATCGTGCGCAATTTTAAGGCAGAAGCTGAAGGCGTAACAGTGGATGGGCTGATTGGCAAGTTGATGGGGTAGAAGTGTGAGTAGTGCAACAGCTCCGAGCAGTGGCACGACTGGAGTAATTTAATTCAACACCTCTCTTAACACCTGCACCGATTTTATTTCCCCTAAATTATCGATGTGAGTAGCATAAAATCTAAGCAATAGATCCAACAGGTTCCTACGGTTGATGGCCGTCATTGCCAAGTGGTCATCAAAGTCAGCTTTCAATAATTCTTTGAGTAAAGCTTCTTCCTTCACATCGGCAAGACGTCCCTGAAGTACTTCTTCAATAAGTTGCGGCTCAAAACCCAAAAATCGACTGAGTTTTAACAAAAAAATAAGGTGCGTGTTTTCGTAGCCGGTTTCCTGTCTATCCAGTGTTATCAATGCCTCAAACAGAAAGTCAAAAAGCTCTTGTGCATGACTTTGCTCTTTCACCGATTTATTCAACATCTCGTTCAGGAACATAGCTTGGGAAGATTTTCTGACATCAGAAGTCAGCGACCGATACGGGTAAGCACACTGCACTTCTTTGATGCGGAGAATGTTTGCATTCTCTTTGTGATAAACAACCAGGTCAAGAAGAGTGAGCGGCTGATAAAGCGCAATCTTGCCCTTTGCAGATTTACTTCTCACACCATTTACAATGTAGCTCTGCAAGCCAAACTGTTCGGTAAAGATATTTACAATGATGGAGGTCTCTCCGTATTTGGTAAAGCGAAAAACAATGCCGCGGGTTTTGTACAACATACTACTTCGCTCTTATTCTATTATGGCAACCTTCCCTACATTCTTGTCTGAGCCTTCGGCAGCAGTTGAAAACACCAGATAGATTCCAGTCTTTACTCGGTTTCCATTCACATCTCTCATGTTCCAGGAAGCACTTCCTCCGTTTGCCATCGCTTGCCAGACCAGTTTGCCGGCAACATCTGTGATCTTTATAATCGAATCTGTTATTAAACCTTCGATTGCGACAAGCCCGTTGAATTGAGCCGTGACGGGATTCGGAAAAATTTTTACACCATCAAAATTTTCTTGACCTTCCGTAGCATCCGACCGGAAGGAAGCCAAGCCTTTGTCTGTTCCAAAAAAAACTTCACCCGATGTATGATTAATTTCAATGCATTGAATGCGGTTGGAAAGCAGGGGGCTGTTATCCGTAGTAAAATTGTTGAATAACTTTTCACCGACTGCGTCAAAAAGCCAAACACCATTTTCTGTCCCAATCCACTTTCGATTGCCCCCATCAATCGCCAAAGCCGTAATTTTTTCATCTCGCAAAAGAAAACGATTGTCGTAGATAGGTTTTGTAGCATTTACATTTCCATCAAAAATGGAGGTAGGTTTTGAAAAATAGGCAATACCCTGTTCAGTGCCTACCCATACTTGTCCATTGCGGTCAACTGTGATGGAACTCACTTTTTTGCCAGGCAATCCTCCCTGGCCACCTTGATCGGTAAGGTAAATACTTTTGTTCGATTGCTTATTGAAGACAATAATTCCGCCTCCATCCTTTGAGCTGATAGGCATCCAAATATTATTACTTTGATCGTGAATAAGATCAATGGGGAATTTTGCTTGAAGAAAAGGAAATGAGAACGATGCCCAGGATCCATCAGTTTTTAATAAATGAAGAGATTTTGTTGCATTGTAATTAGCAACCCACAATCCATCCGATGTCATTTCAATAGCCGTGATTGAATTATTTTGAAGCGGGCTATTGGTGATATCAAATCTCAATTCTTGCTGCGGATTGATTTGCAGCAAGCCATCCGTAAAGGATGCATAGAAAGATCGCGAGGGATCGGAAAGATCAAAATCTATAATGTCGCTAATTGAAAGTGTTGCAGTAGACCAACTGTTTGAGAAGGATGATACGTTACCTTTGTTATTGAGAGGTAAAAGACTTTCGGTGTAGCCACCACCAATAGCCTTAGTGGTGTTTTGTTGGTGCACAATACGCCAAAAGGAATTTAACATCGGGCCGGATGTTATGAATGACTTCACCAAATTATCTGTGCTTCGAATTAAAATTCCTTTCGCATCATCTCCAACATATAAACTTCCGTCTTTTTCCAATACATCATTGGGATGAGTAAACTCCGTTGATATTTCCGTTACCAGGTTTTGATTATTTATTTGCCAAAGTGCTGTTCCCGAGCAAACAAAAAGTTTCGAGTCAGTCCCTTTCAATTTAGTGAAGGTTGCGTTCTGAAAAAAAGATTCTTTGATCCAGTTATTCCCCTGCTTTCTAAAAATACCCGATCCATCAATCGCTGTGTAGATGTTATTTCTGAAAACTGTAATTGTTTTTGCCCCGGAACTAAACTCTCCTGAATTAAATTTTTTCCAGCTGTTAAAATCCAACAGGTTGGCTTGAAGGCTGCCACACCAAACTCCTTTTTCGGTGGCTAAAAAAATGCTGTCATTCAAAATAGCACTTTGGTAAATTCTGATTGTTTTGCCAATGTCTCCTATGTCGCGCCATGTTTCCCGTATTTCTTTCTTCTCAATATCCAGCACTACTACACCAAAGTCAGTTGAAGCATAGGCGTTTTTTCCTGATACCGCAATGTGATTAATAGCTCGCGAACCGTTAATACCCGAAGTTGTTTTTAGTCTTTCAAGGTTGGTTATTTTAGTGTCGTCCAAAAAATCAATCGTGCCATCCTTATATCCAATGATCAGAGTTTTTTTTAACTCATCATTGCTTATGCAATTCACACCAATCCCGCTAAGTCCATTTAATTTAGTAAGATTCCCGGTTGAATGTTCCTGCGTGTCAACATACATCACGCCATAGTCGGCAGCGCCATAAACGCGGTCACCGATTTCTGCCAAACTTCTGATCTTTGAATAATTCAAATGTAATCTCCAAGACCCTAATGGAATATCATTCTCCTGAGCAATACAATTGCCTGGTAGTAGAATAAAAAGAGTCAACAGAACATCACGCATGATCACTGTTTAGTTTTATCGGTGTCTTTCAGACCCTCCAAAAATGCGCTACGACTGCGGGCTTCATACTTATCTTTTTCTCCCAATACTACCTGCGCTTTATTTTGTGTTAACCGAAAAGAAAAAGAGGCAAGTTCTCCCGTTTGTGCGCAAATGGCATGAACCTTGGTAACAAATTCTGCGACAGCGAGAAGATGAGGCATGGGGCCAAACGGTTTTCCTTCAAAATCCATATCAAGGCCAGCTACAATCACGCGCTTGCCACCGTTCGCCAGCGTGTTGCAAACCTCAATAATAGACTCGTCAAAAAACTGCGCTTCATCAATCCCCACTACATCACAATCTCCGGCCAGCAATAAAATATCGTTGGCAAAATTGACTGGCGTAGACCGTATCTCACGCTCGGCATGTGAAACAATTTTTTCCGTATGGTAGCGTTTGTCCACAGAAGGCTTGAAAATTTCAACCTTTTGCTTTGCAATCAAAGCGCGGTTAAGTCTGCGGATAAGTTCTTCGGTCTTGCCGGAAAACATACAACCACAGATTACTTCAATCCATCCCGATTTTGTTGTGCCGTTGCTCCGGCCGATAAGAGGTTCAATAAACATGGTGCAAGTTAAAAGACCAGTGGCGATAGTTGATAGCCTGTGGGAGGTTTTTCCAAATTACTGCGTACTTCGTAGCTTCGCAACAAGCTATATTTCAGAATGCAAGCCATTGGTGCGCTGGAAGAGTTGCTAAAAAATGAGCGTAGTAGTAAGGTTTTCTATCACTATCTTTAGATCAGAATGAAAGGATTTAAGAGTCGGTGTGCTTACCAAAATTCAATTTCGCGCGAAGATGCTATGGCAAGGATTTATTTTAATTCTTTTATTTAGCGTTTTCGGCTTGAACGATGGGGAATCAATAAATGAATCAATTTAGGTGGGTTTAAGTCTGTAAACGTGAACGACTTTAATTGACATGGAAGAAAAAATAAGTTTAAAAGCAGTTGAGAAGTATAGTGAGACCTTTGCCACGAAGGTCTCAGGGGTTTTCTTTGCTAAAAAGGAAAAGATAAGTGGCTCCGATATTTTAAATCTTTGCGAAATCCGGCAAGTCAACCTTTTTGTAATCCGTGAATTGCTGAAAACCTGGCAACAGGAGAGCCAAAAATTTAAAAGTCCTTATTTCAATTATCAGGCGCCTGAAGTAAAAGGTGCACTTGCACAGTTTCAAAATGTGTTATCCAATCATATTTCCATCTCGCAAGATAATTTTTTGCCCTTTCTTATAAAGGCTGTTCATCAGACTATTATGTTGGCTCTGGATCCCTATGATTTTTATTCCGAGACCCTCGATAAAGAAGGCAATACGCACCTCAAGGTTGAAGAATTGAAAAATGAAATCAAGTATCTAAAAATTAATTGCCAGCCATTGGAGGAACTTGTAAAGCAACTGGAAGAAAAAAAACTAGATATTATTGCAGGCAATGAAGCGTTTGCCTCCCTTGATCATATTCTGGAAGAAGTAAACTTTACCCCAGAAGATGTAGATGTCTATCTCGCCAAATTTTCCCAAGTAGTTCCCGTTTCTGTGGAGATGCTTTATGAACGGGCGGCCGAGAATAAACCAAAACAAGTCAGGCAACCACCCACCGTGAAAGAGGGTAAGACTATCGCAGAAGATTTTCAAAAGATACAACGCATCAAAGACAAGCTTACCATCAATCAAAAGTTCATGTTCACCAAAATGCTTTTCAGTGGTGATTTTGATTTATTCTCACAAGCGATTGATCAGATCGACAATTTTGATTCGCTAAAGCAAGCCACACATTATTTAGAAACTAATTATAACCTGTGGGACAAAGAAACCGAAGAGTACGAAGAATTTATGGAGGTGGTGGAAAAGAGGTTTAGCTGAAAACTATTTTGCGAATATTTCGTTTTCTTTGCGGTTCAAAATTAATCTGACTCATGAAAAAATCTATTTTTTGCATTGCCATGTTGGCTAGCTCTACAGTATTTGCCCAATCCAAGAAAGAATTGAAAAACGAAATGGTTCGGCTGAAGATCGAAACGCAGACCCTTCAAAAAGAGATTGAAGAATTAAAGAAACCGTTGGAGGTACAACTTACTGACAAGCATTCAAAAGCAAGCTATAGCCTTGGCGTGTTGGTGGCCTCAAGTGTGAAAATGCAAGGTGGCGATTCATTGGTGCTGGAGGTAATGATTGAAGGTATAAAAGATGTTTTTAAGAATGAACCACTGCTCTTGCAGCAACAGGAGTGCTCAAGCATTGTACAGCAATATATGCAGGAAGCGGCCGAACTGAAATCAACTAAGCTTCGCGCGGAAGGGCAGCGTTTTCTTTCTGAAAATAAAACAAAGGAAGGTGTAATAACTACTGCAAGTGGCCTGCAATATAAAGTAATCACAACGGGCAAGGGAAAGACTCCATCGGCCATTGATAAAGCAACGGTACACTATACTGGTAAACTTCTGGATGGAACCGTATTTGATAGTTCTGTTGAGCGTGGCTCACCAGCTACGTTTGGCGTAAACCAAGTGATCTCCGGCTGGACAGAGGCACTGCAATTGATGCACGAAGGTGATAAGTGGATATTATTTATACCCGATAACCTGGCCTATGGCGAGCGTGGCAAAGGTCCGCAAATCCTTCCTTATTCTACATTG
>JANOLM010000377.1:0-1816 GCA_031419815.1 Bacteroidia bacterium | reverse complement strand
TGGTTTGCTGGCTTATTCTACATTGTAAGGTTGTTTATTTATAATCGCGAAGCACAAGATAAGCCGGATGGCGAAAAAATTATTCTGCAAAAGCAGTTTGGTATTATGATCAAGCGGCTGTGGTTTGGCATTACATGGCCTTCGTGTATACTCACCATCATTTTCGGAACATGGATGCTAATTCTTTATGGAAGTTTTCCCACCTGGCTTATCATCAAAGTTGGTTTTGTGATTGGCTTACTGCTCTACCATATTTCCCTTCACTTTATTTTTAAACAGCAAAGTGCGGGCATCTTTAAATACACTTCTCAGCAACTCCGTTTTTGGAATGAAGTAGCAACTCTTTTTTTGATTGCCATTGTTATGTTAGTAGCAGTCAAAAGCACCTTAAGTTTGGTGTGGGGATTTGGCGGATTAGTTGGGTTCTCGTTACTGCTATTTATTGCAATAAAGGTTTACCGGAAGAAAAGTGCGGGTAAATGACAGTTCTTTTAGTTGACAATCAGTAAGTTATAATTGTTTCAATATTATTTGGAATTATTCTAAATAGTCGTTTACCTTTGGCTATTGATAATCGTTCTAAATAATATCCAATGAAGTCTATTTACATTCTTATAGCAAGTTTTTGCTCTTTTTTTCCTTCGGTTTGCTCCCTGGCTCAAAAAAATAATAAGGCAATTATACTCTCCACACTTAACGATCAGGAGAGGGATACTTTGGTAACAAGAGTATTATCTGAAATAACCATAGTGGGTAAGGGAAGTAAATCCGATATCCATCAGCTTCCACAAATAGTGGGTACCAACATTTACGCAGGCAAGAAAAGCTCACTGGTAGTGATGGACAACGTTCAGGGAAACGTAGTGACTAACAATATGAGACAAGTGTTATCTAAGGTGCCGGGCATTTTCGTGTGGGAAAGTGAAAGCAGCGGAATTCAGATTGGCATTTCTGCTCGTGGTCTTAGCCCCAACCGTTCGTGGGAGTTTAATGTAAGACAAAACGGATATGATATTGCGGCAGATCCTTATGGATATCCCGAAGCCTATTATAACCCACAACTTCAATCCGTTCAACGCATTGAAATTGTTCGGGGTCATGGTTCTTTGCAGTATGGTCCGCAGATCGGTGGTATGATCAATTATATTTTAAAGAATGGAAGCGAGTTTTCTAAACCCTTTCAAGTGGAAACCTATCAAACCGTAGGAAGCAATAATTTATTGAATACCTACAATGCGATTGGAGGCAAGACCAAAAACATAAATTACTATGCGTTTTTTGATCATCGCAATGCGGATGGCTGGCGCGATAATAACCGTTACAAAAGTAATACCGGATCAGGCACAGTTACCTTTAAAATTACCGATCGGTTTTTAGTGACAACCGAATTCACAAATTGGGGCGCCTTAAGTCAGCAACCAGGTGGTCTTACGGACGATCAGTTTATTCAAAATCCAAAGCAAAGCCTTAGAAGTCGCAACTGGTTTGACCTAACCTGGCAAACAGGAGCCATCACTGGCGACTATCGGATTAATCATCATCAGCGGTTGAATGTCAAATTTTTTGGAATTCGTGGCGACCGCAACAGTGTAGGGTTCAATCCTTCGGGCGGAATTTTAGTTAATGACGACATCAATCCGAGCACCGGAGAGTACAATTCAAGAACGGTAGACAGGGATCAATATCGAAATTATGGAATGGAGGCACGTTACCTTTTGCACTATAGTTTAGGTAAGCAGGAAAACAGCCTGAGTGCCGGAGTGAGGCTTTATAATGGAAACACTTTTCGCTATCGTGGTGGAAAGGGAAGCACTGG
>JANOLM010000376.1:0-1706 GCA_031419815.1 Bacteroidia bacterium | reverse complement strand
GGGGCAGATGCATTGTCACAACATAAAATAAGTGGTATGATTTTAAGCATCTTGTGCTATGTATTGGTGCTTGTATTTGACCACTATGAAAAAACACAGACTGTATTTTTTGGCTTGAGTATGTTAGCCATCGGTTCGCTTTTATTTGTGGGTCATACAGGAGGCACACTTACACACGGAGAAAACTATGTTTTTGCCCCACTAAAAAATTCTTCCAGGGACATTCCTGCTGATGCATCTGTTTTTCAAAAATCGATTTTCCCTATTCTTGAAAAGAAATGTATTTCTTGTCACAATGAAACGAAAGCAAAAGGTAAGCTTATTATGACCTCCATTGCTAAGTTCAAAAAAGGTGGAAAAAAAGGAGTAGAGTGGGAGGTAGGAAAACCTGAACAAAGCCGTATGATTAAATATATTCACCTGCCACTGGAGGATGATAATCACATGCCACCCGATGGAAAGCCTCAACTCACGAAACAAGAAATTGATTTGCTTGAAAGTTGGATCAAATCCGGTGCAGACTTTGAAATTAAGTTAGCTGATTTAAAGGAAAATGATTCTTTGAAAATTCTTGCATCGGCAATGTCGACTGTTAGTGGTGAGATAGAGACAAAGGTTTACGGGTTTTCTGCTGTGCCTGAAGAAATAATTACCAGGCTAAATACTCCTTTCCGTTCGGTATTTCCATTGTATCAAAACAGTCCTGCTGTGCAGGCTGATTTTTTCATAAAAGAATCTTACGAGGTTAAGGCTCTTGAGGAATTGAAGGAAGTTCAGGAGCAATTGGTAGTACTCAACCTCTCTAAGATGCCGGTTACGGATAGGGATCTCAGCATAATTGGAAGTTTTAAGAATCTGGAGAAACTAAACCTGAACTTCTCTACGATCAAAGGAACTGGTTTGTCATCACTGCAATCACTTAAGAATCTTAGCTCGCTTTCGCTGGCAGGAACGGATGTCACTTCCGAAAGTATAAACCCGATTCTAGATCTTCCTGCTTTAAAAGAGTTATTTATATGGAACACCAGGATCAATGAGCAAGAAAAGGAAAAGCTAATTATCGATCATCCAGATATTTTAATTGTCACAAGTCAATTTAAGGATGAAAACATTCTTCGACTTAGCCGGCCAGTATTGACGAATGAAGGAATACTAAAAAAGACAGAAATGGTTATGCTAAAGCACTCAATGCCTGGTGTTATCATTCGCTATACGCTTGATGGTACAAAACCCGACAGCATTTCTTCAGCCATGTATGAGGCACCCTTTAATCTTGACATCACTTTTAAAATAAAAGCAATTGCCTGCAAGCCCGGCTGGTACTGCAGCGATGTGTTTGAAACAACTTGTTTTATTGAAGGACTAAAACCAAATCACACGAAGTTGATCAGCCCTTCTGATAAGCAATATCCTGGAGAAGGAGCGAATAGTTTGATAGACGGACGGAAAGGTTTTACAGATGTGTTAAAGGAACCTTCTTGGCTTGGCTTCCGCGACAATTCATTTGTTGCTGAATTTGATTTTGGCATCGCTCCGCAAATCGTACGCAAAATTGTGGTAAGCTATGCGCATAGCGTTGGTAGTTATGTTTTTCCGCCAACGCAAGTTGAAGTATGGGCTAGTCAGTCCAGGCAACCACTCAAATTGATAAAATCTTTTAAACCCGAGGAACCTAAAAATTATTCACCACAACGAATAGAAGCTTT
>JANOLM010000375.1:0-3642 GCA_031419815.1 Bacteroidia bacterium | reverse complement strand
CTGTTTGCTTAATGCTAGATTGAAAGATTCCAAGTCCATCATTACCCCGCATAGCTAATTCAAATTGGGCTTTCTGCCTCACGCGCATGTCAGGGTTCTTTAGTAACTCTCCTAACTGGCCCACTTCATATTTACTCAAATCGTCAGCTAATAAAGTTTGAGTCTGTTTCCTTTCGGCAGTGTTTACATCTTTGGCATCGAGCTTCCACACGCGGCCATAGTCTTTAGCATCCCAACCATCAATCCAATCGGCCAGATACATGGCGCCATCCGGTCCAAAGTCAATACCTGTCGCCAGGACTCCACGCAAAATCTGTTTATACTCTCCCAATTCAAAAGTTGCTCCTTTCGGTGTTAGCTTAAATGCATGTATGCCGGAGCGTGAAGGATTGCCCACAAACTCTCCAATGAAGAACGTATTTTTCCATTCGGCACTCAAAGCTGTGCCGGGATTATAGAGCATACCGGTTGGTCCATTCACAAAGTTTTTGATAGCAGGTGTAATGTAAGCTGCCTGACCTTCGAACCTGGGCACATACATTCTCTCATCCATCCAGACTTTATAGGTGTTGTTATCCGGGTCTTTATATTTTCCAAACTGCCAGTTGGTGCGCCAGCCTGTATCAGAGCCGTTGACAATATAAACAAGTCGCTCGCTCTCACCTGGATGATCGCCATCATTGTCCTCACTTATTAAATTTCCATATTCATCAAACACAAACTCGTGGGTGTTTCGGTTGCCATAAGCAAACACTTCAAAGTCGCTACCATCCGGATTAGACCTAACAATAACACCACTGTTGGGATGTTCCCATTTTTTTCCGTCAGGGCCGGTGCCATTAAATCCGATATCACCAATCTGCCAATAGATTTTACCCTCTGGCCCCACTTCAATGCCAGACATGCCATGGCCGCCAAAACCAATGTGCACACCGTAGCCGTGAGAGATGGAAGTTTTCTTATCCGAAATGCCATCTCCATTATTATCTTCTATTCTCCATAAGTCAGGACCTAAGGCCACAAACAAATCGTTACCGTGTTTCAAGACACCACCCATGGCATCGGTGACCTCATCATGAAAGTCTTCCACCATTAATTGTGAAAGATCTGCAACACCATCACCTGAAATATCTTCCAGCCTATACACATGCTCCTTTTCAACGGTCATGTCCTTCCAATCATGAGAGCCATCATTATTAAGATCCTTCAACCATTCATTCTTTTTGCTGTTTTCAGGAGACAAAACTTTATGCAGGAAAGCCCTCTTCTCTTCTATAGTTTGCAATTGGATTGATTCTATTTCCCAATCCTGATGGCCGCGTATATCAAACTCAGAATTCTTTTGTCGGTTAGTTCGGGTATAATACAATCTTCCCTGGTCATCCACATCAATAGAAACAGGATCGGCCACCAATGAATCGACACCCCACAAGCGAAGCGTAAGTCCTTCTGCTAATTGTGGGGCGATCACGGCCTCAATTGATTTGGCTAACTCAGCAGTTCGGGCTGGATCCATCTGTTTAATTCTTGTGTCGATAGGTTCCCTTTCTTTTTGGCAACCTGGTAATGCGAGCACAGAAAATAGGAAGAATGTGCGAAACATCTTTTGTACCCTTGAAACAGAATTATCTGCTCTCATTTTAAACTCCGTTAAGAATGCTAAGTTAATAAACCATCATTATAAATAGTTCACCATTCACCACAAGTGTCTTTTAAATGGGAAGATATTTCACTAAGTTGTTAGCCGTTATTATGATTTACTTCATATTCATGTCATAATCTAAACCTCACCCCTACAATTAAATGAATAATTTTAATATCAATCGCAGACTTTTCCTGAAAGGAGCAACTGCATCACTCGCCCTCACGGCATTGGGTGCCCAGGGTATGGACATTATCAATCCTGCACAGACACTACGAGTAGGATTAATTGGAACCGGGTGGTATGGAAAAAGTGATTTGTTCCGATTGATCCAAGTAGTTCCCGTGGATGTTGTAGCACTTTGTGATGTCGATAAAAATCTTTTGAATGCCGCTGCCAAATTAGTGAGCCAGCGCCAAAAGTCGGGAAAGACACCCAAACTATACGGAGATTACCGTAAGATGCTCTCGGAAAATAAACTAGACATCGTTCTGATCGGAACGCCCGATCATTGGCATGCCCTTCAAATGATCGATGCGGTTAAAGCTGGTGCGCACGTTTATGTTCAAAAGCCAATCAGCGTAGATGTGATGGAAGGAGAAGCCATGGTTGCGGCCGCCCGCCAATATAAGCGTGTTGTGCAAGTGGGCACCCAACGAAAAAGCACACCACATTTAATCGAAGCCAAAAATAATATTGTAGATGCTGGCCTTCTCGGTAAAATATCACATGTAGAGATGTGCTGTTACTTCCCTATGCGAAACAATGGCAATCCTCCCCTTGAACCGGTTCCTGATTTTCTCGATTATGAAATGTGGACAGGGCCTGCACCATTCCGACCGTATGACGGCTTGCCGCACATAAGGTGGTGGCGCACTTTTATGGAGTATGGAAACGGTATTATGGGCGATATGTGTGTTCACATGTTTGATACTGTGCGTTGGATGTTAAAACTAGGATGGCCTAAATCCATCAGCTCCACAGGAGGGATTTATGTTCAGAAAGAAGGTAAGTCCAATATTACAGACACACAATCAGCCGTTTTTAAATATGACGAACTCAATTGTGTTTGGCAGCATCGTAGTTGGGGAACTCCCGCTGATCCCGATTACCCCTGGTCTTTCATTTTGTATGGTGAAAAAGGCACCTTAAAAGCCAGCACCATGAAATATGATTTTATACCGCATGGCGAAGGCGGGACTAAGATTCATAAGGATGTTGTTTATGAGCGTGAAAAATATCCAGAAGACCTTACCGAAGAGCGGATTGAATTAAATGCAGCCCCTGCTACCCGGTTGCACATGCTCAACTTCCTGAGCGCCATTGAAAATAATAGCAGGCCGGTAGCCGATATTGAAGAAGGACACATTTCTACCGCTTGCTGCATTCTGGCAAACTTGTCAATGAAAACGGGGCGACCGATTGTTTACGATCCAATGAAGCGCCAGATCATTGGCGATGCCGAGGCCAATGGTCTGCTTCAACGACCGTATCGTCAACCGTGGGTACATCCTGATCCCAACAAAGTATAGTATGGTTCAAAGTTCAAAACTTAAAGTTCAAGGTTTGAATATCTGACAAATTGCCACAGACCTGCCTGCCGGCAAGGCAGGTTCACAGATTGAATTTATGAATTGTCTTCAGTGAGTTTGTTGTAACCTTTATTTTATTATCACTGTTTAGAAGTGCAAATTTTGAATTTTGAATCTTTCTAACCGAATTTATAAACAGACGCAAATTGTAGTTACCAGTTTGGTATTTATAATTGGCCTGATAAGTTGTTCAATTGAACCAGGAAATCAATCGGAAGAAGAACCCTCTCCTGCCCTATCACCAGAAAAAGAGTTGGCGACATTTGCGATTGAACCAGGTTTAAAAATCCAACTCGTGGCTGCCGAGCCAATGGTTCAAGATCCTGTAGTAATCTCATTTGACCAAAACGGGCGACTTTGGGTGGTGGAGATGAGGGGCTTTATGTCAGATATTGATGGCACACAAGA
>JANOLM010000374.1:0-23517 GCA_031419815.1 Bacteroidia bacterium | reverse complement strand
CAGGGCAAACAGCAACCGGGGCCAAACCGGGTCGATGTTGAAATAGTGGCCCAGACCTGCGCATACACCTCCTAATATCTTGCGCTTTTGATCGCGAAATAATTTTTTATTAGCAGCATTATGCCCGGAGGAGTTTCCTGTCTTTTGATTGCGTTGATCTTGCTTAGGCGATTCGCCTGCTGGTACTTCGTGTTCTTCTGCAGCTTTAAAGTCGCTTACACTGCCCATGGTGGCAATTAAGAAGTTTACATCTTCTGCCGTAATCACCTGCTTGCCATCATTAAGTTTGGAAAGAAAGATTTCGGCAATGCGTCCTTCTATATCGGCTAGGATTTCGCTACTATCTTCAAATGCCCCGAAGTATTTATTTACGGAGTCAAGGTATTTGCGCAGGATATCGTATCCGTCTTCTTCGATGTGGAAGATGATGCCGCTGATGTTGATGCTGATGTTCTTTTTCATACGTCAGTTAGTGAGATAGGAAGTTATACGTTGGTTTTGGTGTGGTTGGTGATCATCTCTGTGGAGTGAATAAGGTCATCCCATGTATCGGTCAGTCCCGATAGAAAATTTGTGCCTATTTCTGTTAGTTTGTAATATTTTCGGGGTGGCCCAGATTTGGATTCCACCCATTTATATTCTACTAACCCCGCGTTTTTCAGGCGGGTTAACAGTGGATAAAGTGTTCCCTCCACTACAATCATTTTGGCTGCTGTCAGTTCGCCCAACATATCCGAAGCATACACTTCCCCGCGGGCAATGATGTGCAGGATGCAGTATTCCAAAATCCCCTTCCTCATTTGTACTTGCGTGTTTTCAAGGTTCATACATCCGTTTTTTAATGAATCTATGGGTATATACGGGAAAGTACTATGTATAGCCAAGTACTTTAGAGATTTTTTTAAAATATTTTTGTAGCAATTTATAAATGGTAAAATTTGACCTGATTTCTACGATTGATGGATTTTAGACATTTCCCCGAACTCTGGCAAAATTTTTCGGGCCACCCTTTATTAAGATATTGCGTGTTGTTACTTGTGATTTTGGGATTGTATCAAGTTGTGGTGAATAACATTTGAATCAAATCGATGGTGAATAGGGGCGTATTTCTTTTCTTCTTGTTTTTATTAATTCCTTTTTTAAGTCAGTCACAAGTTCCTAATAGCTGGATCGATTTCAGTCAATCTTACTATAAAATTCCCGTATGGAAAGATGGTATATACAAACTTACCTATTCCGATTTACAAACCGCTGGCTTTCCAGTGAGTTCGGTCGATCCGAGAAGGATACAAATCTTTCATCGGGGTGTGGAGCAGGCCATTTTTGTTCAGGGTCAAGCCGATGCTGTTCTAAATACTTCTGATTACCTCGAATTTTTTGGTCAACGAAATGATGGCACACGGGATGCCAACCTGTATAAGCCATCTTCGCTTCAACCTCATCCATACTACAATATTTACACTGATACATCAGCTTATTTTCTTACCTGGAATTTTATCACGCAAGGAAAACGTATGGCTACTTTTTCAGAAGTCAATGTTTCTAGTATCCCAAAAGAAACTTTTCATAACCAGGAAAAGTTAAATGTGTTCGCTAATCAATATTCTGGGGGCTACACTCAAAGTGACGTGTTGCAGTACACCCAATTTGATAAGGGTGAGGGGTGGACTGGTGTTGCGCTTAAGCAAGGTCAATCAATAGATTATGTTTTGGATTTATTAAACAACACCGAGCAAAGTGTAGGTCTACCACAACTGGAAGTTCTGCTGGTGGGAAGAGATAACATCCCTCACTCTTCTGAAATTTACGTTGGCCCTAATATTGGATCGCTACGATTGGTTAATACCCAGAACTTTTCTGGATTTGAAACACTAAATGTCTCCACTGCTCTCAATTGGAGTGATGTTGGAGCAGATGGAAAAATGGTGGTGAGAGTGGGAGCTGTGGGAAGTGGCACTAATCGTTTTCAACTCAGTGTTTCTTATATAAAAGTAAAATTTCCTCAAAGCTTTAATGTTTCCGCAGCTACTGAAAAAACATTTCACCTTGAGATTAATGCTTTTAATAAGTCATACCTCGAGCTAGAGAACGCTAGTGCTGGCTTGCGGATTTGGGATGTAACTGATTCCAACAATTTAGTAATGATAGGCACGCAAACTTCCGGCAGTATATTAAGTGCTGTTGTTGCAGGTACACAAACTTCAAGAACACTTTACGGAAGTAATTCAACCATTACTCCTTTAATTAAAGCGGTTTCTTTTCGTCAAATCGATCCGGTAAACCATAATTACCTGATCATTACACATCGTTCGCTATTGAAGCCTGCCGCCAGTTATGTGGATGTGGTCAGAGCCTATGCTGCTTATCGTGCTTCACCGGGTGGCGGTAGTTATGACACCTTAGTTGTAACGGTAGACCAACTGTACAATCAATTCAATTATGGAGAAACCTCTTCGCTTGCTATTTATGAGTTTGTAAAATTCATGGTGAACGGTGGCACACCTCGTTATCTGTTTTTGATTGGCAAAGGCCGTGATGTTTATTCTCATCGCAGTGTGGAGCTATCGTCTTCTGAACTTAAAGATTTAGTGCCAGCAGCGGGAGTCCCGAGCTCTGATATAGCATTTTCTGCCGGGTTGAAAGGAACCGTATATGAACCAGCCATACCAACTGGCAGATTAAGCGCAACTAAACCAGAGCAGGTTGCAGCTTATCTTAATAAAGTAAAAGAAACAGAAATCATATTTAATAATCCAGGCGAAGATGTGTGGCGAAAAGAAGGCCTTCACCTAAGTGGCGGTATTCAACCTTTTGAATTGACCTACTTTAGAGATATTGTAAATAATTTTAAAGTAGTGGCAGAAGATTTTTATTGGGGAGGAAAAATTACTACCCTATCCAAACGTGAGCCGAAGCCTGTTGAACTGATTAATGTTTCGGATGAGATAAATAAAGGTGTAAACATTATCACTTTTTTTGGCCACTCCTCACCTAATACCATTGATATCGACATAGGCTATGTAACTGATCCTACATTGGGTTATAATAATCCGGGAAAGTATCCGGTATTTTTAATTAACGGATGTAATGCCGGGAACTCTTTTTCTAATGGAATTTCCTTTGGAGAAGATTGGATGATGGCTTCCAACAAAGGTGCACGTAACTTTATTGCCCATAGTTCATTCGGTTTGGTTAATACTTTACAACTCTACTCAGATTATTTTTACAGAATTGGTTTTGGCGACTCTACATTTATAACTAAAGGCATTGGCGATGTGCAGATGGAGGTTGCTAAGCGTTATATGTCAGTGTACCCCGCAACAATCTCGAATATTACACAAGTGCAACAGATGGTATTACTGGGCGACCCCGCGTTGAAACTTTTTGGATCTTCAAAGCCAGATTATGAGACCAATGATAATTCGATTTATTTGGAAACACTCGATGGCAATCCCATTACGGCTTTGAGCGATTCTTTTGCAATAAAGGTGATTGTGAAAAACTTTGGTGCTGCACGCGAAACTCCTCTGAAAATAAAGCTTACACGAAAATTTAATGACGGAACCAGCACAGATTACAACTCAGTTTTTTCAAGCCCCTTTTTCCAGGATACCCTTACATTCATTCTCTTAAAAGGACAGAAGGATGGCTCTGGTAGCAATGAATTTTCTATGCTACTTGATCCTGACAATGAAATTAGGGAGATAAGTAAAAACAATAATAGCGGAAAACTTGTTATCGCCATTCCATCTAATGGCACTAAAAACCTTTATCCGTTTCCCTATTCCATTGTAAGCAATTCAACGGTTGGTTTCCTTTTCCAGGATACAGATTTATTATCAGCGAAGCGCATCTTTCAGATTGAAATTGATACAGTCAGTTCCTTCAATAGTGCCTATGTAAAGAAACTAAAAGTCTCTGGAAAAGTGTTGGCAAAACTTGCGCAGACTTTGTTACTCCGTGATTCAATGGTTTACTATTGGCGGACAAAATTTGATCAGGCGGAAATAGGGGAGAGCAAGGATTGGGTAACCACTTCGTTCACATTTATAAAAGACAGTCCGGAAGGCTGGACGCAATCGAAGGGTGGCCAGTTGATGGAAAATAAATTGACCGATCTTACAAATGATACGAAGAATGGCCTTGCCTTTCCAGAGTTATCATCAGATGTTTTTGTAAGGACATTTGGCAGTAATAATCCAGCTCCGTATACATCGGTTTCTGTAAAAATCAATAATGCGGAATATAACTTAGGCACGCAAGGCCAACCTTGCCGGAATAATACAATTAACTTTGTTGCCTTCAATAAGACAAGCACAGTGCCCTATGCCGGGATACCATTTAATTTTCAGGATCCGCGCACGTGTGGACGAGAGCCACAGTTGATTAATAGCTTTACTTTATCAGAAATTGAAACTGGCAATGGTGATGATCTTTTAGCGTATGTCGATAATATTGGAGTAAGCGATTCGGTATTAATTTTTTCGATTGGAGATCCTGGATATTTATTATGGTCTGCCAATGTGCAAAATAAGCTTGGTGAATTTGGGTTAAAACCAAGTGATATTACTTCGCTTCAACAAGGTGAGCCGCTTATAGTTTTTGGAAGGAAAGGAGCCAGCCCAGGTACGGCAAAAATATTTACTACCTCAACTACCCCCAAGAATGAGCAGGAGATACAAGTTTCTAAAAAGATTATAGGTAGAGCAGCTTCTGGAAAAATGAATTCGGTTATAATTGGCCCAGCTCAAAGCTGGAAGCAATTAGTTACCCGTGTTTCAAAAGTGGAACCAAGTGATAATTATAGTTTTTCTGTTTTTGGGATTAAGGCTGATGGAAAAGATTCTTTGGTTCAGGAAAATATTCTAGGAGATTTTGACCTGTCAGCTTTAGATGCTGTGAATTATCCTTACGCCAGAGTGCAGTTGATAACAGATGATCAAGTAAACCTTAGTCCTGTGCAATTAAATAATTGGTTAGTATTTTATGAGCCTGCGGCAGAAGGAATATTACTTCCCTATAATGCGCCAGAAGTACAAACAGTTCAAGAGGGCGCCCCCTGGTCTGATCAATTTAAGTTTGTAAACATTTCAACCAAAAACTTTCCTTCCTCGCTAACGGTAGATGTGGAGGTTTTCAATAAATCAAAATTGACTAAAGAGACGCAGAAGTTTTTTATCAATGCGCCCGCAAAGAATGATAGTACAGTTTTCACCATAACAGTAAATACAAAATCTAAAACAGGACTGAATGACCTGAACGTTTTTGTAAACAGAAAAATTATTCCAGAACAGTATTACGATAACAACGGCTTAGCACTGAAGGAATATATTGTGGTAAAGCCTGATGCCACCCGACCTTTTTTAGATGTCTCTATTGACGGACGATATGTGCACAACCTTGATTACGTTTCGCCCACTCCGGTTATCATTGCCAGGCTGAAGGATGAAAATCCTTTTCTTTATAAGACTGACACAATGAATGTAAATGTTTTTCTGCGTTCACCTTGCGGTGCAAAGGAATGCGACTTTGTTAGGATCAGCTTTAGTAGCACTGAGGTAAAATGGTTTCCAGCTACTGCTACTTCTGATTTTATAGTTGAGTATAAACCTCAAGCTTTAGCGGATGGTGAATATACATTGGTGATAGAGGCTGCCGATGCCACGGGAAATGAGAGTGGTGAGGTGCCGTATCGGATAACTTTTCTTGTCAAAAATGAAACGACATTCATATTTAAGTCAACTTTTCCGAATCCGTCTTCGGATTATTTCTTCTTTCAATTTCAGTTGACTGGAAACACTCTCCCTGATTACTTCTCACTTCAGATTTTTACACTTGAGGGAAGGTTAATTCAGCAATTCACTCATGATGACCTGATAGATTTTAATCTAGGCTTCAATGAGTTAATCTGGCAAGCCCGCGATATTTCTGGCAATTTGATGCCCAATGGCATGTACATCTATCGGATGAACATAAGTGCTAATGATAAGGAGGTTAATCAACAAGGCAAACTTGTGCTAAATCGATAAAGTATCTAGTGATTTTTGATTATAGATTTATGATTTTTGAAGCAGTACAAGATTCTAAATCATAAATCTAAATTCTAAAATCATTTTAGTGGTGGTGATGTTCACCTGGTCCATGTACATGTCCATGCGAAATTTCATCGGCTGTGGCATTTCTTACATCCAGCACTTCTACAGCAAAATTGAGTTCTACTCCGGCAAGTGGATGGTTTCCATCAACCGTAACTGAATCAAGACCTATTTTTGTAATCGTTACAACCTGCCCGTTGTTAGTTTGGAACTGCATACCCACTTTAACAGGTTGTGCTGCAAAAGATGAGCGTGGAACTTGTTGCAGAAGCTTATCACTTTTCACACCATAACCTTTTTCTGGAGAAACTTTAATATTGAATTTCTCGCCTTTCACTTTTCCCTGAAGGCCTTCTTCCATACCCGGAATAAGATTTCCAGCACCGTGCAGGTAATTTAGTGGTTCACGACCAGAACTTGAGTCAAGAACGGTTCCCTTATTATCCGTGAGAGTGTAATGAATCGAGGCTACTTTGTGCTGGGAGATTTGCATATTTTATAAATTTTCAGCGGGCAAAACTACAAGAATAATTGTATTTGCTTCGCGGATTTAATAGAAAAATGTTGGGTGCTAACAATAGAAATATTTTACCATCCAATCTTCTGCTTTGGAAGCCGGAAATGCCCTTATCAAAGGGATTGGCTACAGACACTTACTCTGTGATAAGATGAATCCGCTTGAGAGATTAAAACTGACGATAGCAGAGAAAATCAAAGCCAATAAAATGAAATTTTGGCGATTGATTTTTTATTCCAACTTTGATACTCGATTATCAATAGACCAGATTTCATTCGGCAATGTATCCACAAAAATATGATGAGCAACCCTTTTGGATTAGACGGATTGAATGATGCAGAAGTTATAAAGGCCAGGCATCAACATGGTATAAATCAATCCTCTGTTAAAAAACAAAACACATTATTGAAGAGTCTGAAAGAAGTGGTTACTGAGCCTATGTTTATTTTGCTGGCAGGGGCAACTTCCATTTATTTTATTTTAGGCAAAACTGATGAGGCATTTTTTTTGATGGGTGCAATTTTGATGGTGTCAGCCATTTCATTCTACCAAGACAACCGAAGTAGGAAGGCGCTGGAGGCTTTAAAAGTCATGACAGCCCCTATGGCAAAAACAATTCGCAACAGACAGATTGTAGAAATACCCACTGCTGAAATTGTATTTGGAGATTATCTGCTGGCGGAAGAAGGCTCTTTGATTGCAGCCGATGGCTTTATTTTTCGGTCAAATGATTTTTCGGTTAACGAATCGATGCTTACGGGTGAATCTTTTTCCGTGGAGAAATCAACCGAGACGGATCATAATAAAGTATTTCAGGGAACACAAGTAGTGTCGGGCCAGGCTGTTTTTAAAGTTTCGGCAATTGGTGATAAGACCGAATTAGGCAAAATCGGCAGCTCTATACAAAACATTGAGGATGAAAAAACTACGTTGCAAGTTCAAATCGGCAGCTTCGTAAAAAAAATGGCGCTACTTGGCGCTGTAGTATTTCTGTTGGTTTGGGGCATCAACTATTTCAACTCGCGCGATTTTCTTGATAGTTTATTGAAGGGTCTTACGCTCGCTATGTCAATTTTGCCCGAAGAGATACCCGTTGCCTTTAGCACGTTTATGGCTTTGGGTGCTTGGCGTTTAATGAAAAAGGGAATCATTGTTAAGCAGACCAAAACGGTGGAAGCGCTTGGAGCAGCAACGGTTATTTGCACTGATAAAACGGGAACCATTACAGAGAACCGCATGGAGTTGGCTTGTATTGTTTTATCAGGCAATCACAAAAGCCTTGGGCCGGAAGAGTGGCGGAATAATCCTGAGGCGATTGAGCTATTACGGATTGCTATGCTTGCCAGCGAAACAACTCCATTTGATCCTATGGAAAAGTCGCTACACGAAGCATATGTTTCATCTAGTGCACAGGATAGACGTTCGGAATTTAAGATGATCCACGAATATCCATTGGAGGGTAAACCACCCATGATGACCCACTTGTTTGAAAGCAGTGATGGTGCACGAATAGCTGCTGCCAAAGGTGCTCCTGAAGCTATTCTGAATGTCACTGATCTTGATGAGGCTACGCGAAATCAGGTTCTCGCTTCTGTTGCGGCCTTGGCAGGCAAAGGATTTCGAATACTGGGTGTAGCGAAATGCGGTTTTGATGGAAGTGATTTTCCGGATATGCAACAGCAACTTCCTTTTGTGTTTGTTGGATTGTTAGCATTTTATGATCCTCCGAAAGCCAACATTCGTGAAGTGTTTCAAAGTTTTTATGAAGCCGGAATAACCGTAAAAATTATTACCGGAGATAATGCGACAACTACCACTGCCATTGCCGCACAGGCAGGTTTCAAAGGCACTGAACTAGTATTGGATGGATATGATTTATTGAAGATGAGTGATGTGGAGTTGGAAGCACAAGTTATGAATACCAATATTTTCACCCGAATGTTCCCCGAAGCAAAACTGCGTATCATAAATGCTTTGAAAAATCGGGAACAGATTGTAGCCATGACTGGGGATGGCGTAAATGACGGACCTGCTTTGAAGGCTGCTCACATCGGTATTGCCATGGGCAAACGAGGCTCAGAGCTTGCCCGAAGTGCCGCATCGCTCATTCTAACGGATGATGATCTCGGGAAAATGGTTGATGCTATTGCCAGCGGACGACATATTTATACTAATCTCAAAAAAGCAATTCAGTATATTATTTCTATTCACATCCCCATTATTCTTACAGTTGCAATACCATTGCTGTTGGGTTGGATATACCCAAATATTTTCACTCCCATACACGTCATTTTTCTGGAACTAATAATGGGGCCAACGTGCTCTATTATTTATGAAAGTGAACCTTTGGAAGCAAATGCTATGCGACAGGCTCCTCGCAAAATGACACAAACTTTTTTTTCAGCTAAAGAATTATGGATCAGTATTATTCAGGGTCTTGTGATTGCGGGAGGCACGTTGGCCTGCTATCAATTTGCAGTCCGCTCTGGTTGTACAGAAGATCAGATTCGGTCGCTTGTGTTTATCACTTTGGTAGTTGCCAATGTTTTTTTGACGTTAGTAAACCGCTCATTCTATTACTCCGTCATCAGCACTCTGCGTTATAAAAACGTGATGCTTTTGGGTATTATTTCCATCACATTATTGATGTTGATTCTGATGCTTAGTATCGCACCCTTACGCATTTTCTTCTCCTTTGCGGAGGTGGAAGCCACACTTGTTGTTAAAGCTGCGGCACTGGGATTTTTCTCGGTTATCTGGTTTGAAGGATATAAAGCTTACTTGCGAATGAAATCATGAACCCAAGATTCTATAATTGAATGGGAAGTCTATTGAAAAAGTCGGGAGTAAAGAAAATAAAAAAGACCCCAGGTCTTGGGGTCTTTTAGAAGAACCTGATGTTCTAAAGTTTGCCAGAAAGCTCTTTGCTGGCCTTAAATTTAGCCACTTTCTTAGCTTTGATTTTGATGGCTTCGCCAGTAGAGGGGTTGCGGCCTTTGCGTGCAGCCCTTTTCGATACTGAGAAAGTACCAAAGCCTACCAGGATTAGTCTATCACCTGATTTAAGGGTTTTGGTAACGCCTGCAATGAAAGAATCAAGTGCCGCAGCAGCTTGTACTTTAGTGGTTCCGGCATCTTCGGCCATTTTGCTTACGAGTTCAGCTTTATTCATAATGTGTTTTTAAGGTGTTACTTAATGGGATGTAAAGATATACGCTTTTTTATTCTATCAAATTTCTATGAGCCTTATAAATCAAGTGTTCTCAGCCATTCCTATTTCTATTCTTTGCTTTTTCAATGCAATCCTCCAATTTGAACGTACATTTTTCGATAAGGGACAAGCAGCTATTTGTTTCGGGATGGTTTTGATAATGCCCGGCTAGTATTAGAAGCCCCTCTATGGAGGCGAGCAGTGCCAAAACTTCCTCGGATGAGATTTCAATGAATTCGCTAATTTCTTTATGTGTCATGGTTGTTGCTTTTTTTCGACTTAGTGTTAAACGTTTAATTTTTTGAACCAAACCTAACTCCAATATTGATCATCATTTGATTGCCTGAAGAGGTGCCACTGAATTCAGAATGCTTTGTATGCTCCGACAAGTTGATACCGTATTTTATTTCCGAGAAAATATGCACGAAGTCAAACTGATCGATAATCTTTACATCTATACCTGCGCCCAGGTAGCTGTTAACTTGATTTATAGAACCTAAAAAGGGGATATCGGAAGCGCTATAGTTAATCTTGCCCTGATCTTTACTCAGATAATACCCATGAAACTTCATTCTATCGTAGGAAATGCCGCCTACCAAATAAGGCTCCACGCGTGTTTTTTTATGACTTAATAATGCAAGGGGATAAAAATTAGCAGAAGCACTATTTTCATACAGATCAATGGATCCGGCTATACTGCTGGTCGAATAAAAGTATCCAAGTAATCCTACAGTGGCGCGAATTATTTCGTTGCCAAATACAACCCCAACTCTGCCGCCTTCCAGGCCAACTGTAACTTGATTCAGCTCTTTAATGTTACTGTTTAGTTTGTAGTTGCGAATGCCAAAGGAAGTCTCGAAACCTTTATAGAATGTTTCCTCTTTAAAGGCTTGTGCATTGGAAATCAGAGACTGCATAAAAAGAATGATAAAAAGAGCTATTAATGTAATTCCTTCTTGCTGGTTGGTTTTAATTCTAGTCTTCATGTCTTTGTTGCTTTAGTTTTTATTTGATACATCAAAGGTGGAGACCACAGCTTGGTTAAGAATCAGGGAAAACCTGATTCTAGAAAAATCATTTTAAAAGCTTTATTCAAGGCTAATGGGAAAGGTTTATAAGGAATTTACCTGGGGAGCGTGAATCTCATCTCAATTTAAGAAGGATTTGCGCCTGGGATTGCAAGCGAAGATAACCGCGAAGAGGTTGAAAAAAACCCGACAGTTAGAAGCTGTCAACTGAAATAATATTGTTCTTAATAGCGTACTTAATTAACGCGGTGGTGTTCTTAAGCCCAAGCTTATCCAGGATATGAGTTTTGTGAGTCTCAACTGTTTTAATGCTAATGAAAAGAGCTTCTGCCACTTCTTTATTTGTTCTTCCGGAGGCGACAAGACCAAGTATCTCATGTTCTCTTTTGGTAAGGTCGTTGGGCAGTTTTTTATCCGTGCTTTTTAGTTTTTCGTTCGAATAGAAATCTTCAAATACCAGCTTCATGATGGCATCATTAAAGAAACGGCCACCGGCATGCACCGTGCGCACAGCCTCCAACAGAGTTTCCTTGTCAACATCTTTTGGCAGGTATCCATCTACCCCTGACTTAATACCTGCCGATACATATTCTTTGCTGATCTCCATTGTCACCAACACAATCTTAATAGTAGGATCAAATTCCTTTATCCACCGGGTTGCTTCAATGCCTGTCATGCCGCGCATCATAATATCCATCAGAATCACATCCGGTCTGTTTTGGCGTGTTTCATTAATTGACTCCTCACCTGATGAAACAGAGCCAATCACTTCAATGTCAACTGTATTCTCCAGCATGGATTTAATGCCATCGCGGATCAGTTTGTGATCATCGGTCAGTAAGACCTTAATTTTTTCTGCTTTCATATTTGTTGAGTGGGATGACTATTGTAAATGTGGTTCCTATGTCTACCTGACTTTCAACCCGTAGGGTACCACTTAATAATTCTACTCCTTTTTTTACGATCGAAAGACCTAGACCTGTTCCATTGATGGAGGTGGCGGCTTTACCTCGAAGAAATGGCTCAAATATTTTATCCATTTCATTGGCCGGTATACCCATACCTTCATCGCGCACCGTGATTATAATTTGATCAGTAACTCCGCTCAAAGTCAAGTACACATGCTCTCGTCCAGGTGAAAATTTCACTGCGTTTGTCAATAAATTAATCAATATAGTACGAAGCAATTTTTCATCTGTTGCTATTTCTCCAGGCAAATGATCGAAGTTCGTTTGAATGGAGTGAGTGCTTTTCGTACTGTGACCCACGTCTTCTATGATCTTATTTACAAAATCAAGTAATGCAATTTTGGTGATCATCAACTGGATCTTCCCGGCTTCGCTTTTCCCATAGGTCAATACATCATCCAGAAGACTCGTCATGTGCCCAACTTGCTTTTCAATACCAACCAATCTTTTAGTCAGATCTTCCGGGCTGATTGTTTGATGTTGTTTGATAAAGTTAGCTGCATACTGAATGGATGACAATGGTGTGCGGAATTCATGAGAGGCAATGGAAATAAACCGGCTCTTCATTTCCACCACTTCTTTTTGTTTTTTCAGACTACGTTTCAATTCGCGTGTTCGCTCTTCCACTTTCTTCTCTAGCGATTTGCGATACCCCGTAAGCTCGGTAACATCCTGACCAACAAAGGTGACTCCAATTATCTCGCCTGCTGCTGTCGTGCGAGGTGTGGCGCTAAGAAGAAGTATTATATTTTCACCTGCCTTGCTGAGTACCGGGATTTCGTAATTATTCACCAATTCTTGATTAAGAATACGCAGCATGAGAAGTTCAAAGATGGGTCTTTCAACTTCCTTCAGGAGTATGACAGTCAACTTTTGGGCATAAACTTCATTTTTGTTAAATCCTGTAATTTTAAAACAATGCTCATTCCAGTCGGTGATATAGCCACGGGTATCAACCCCGATAATGATGGCATTCGCTTTTTCAATCAGGTTGCTGACGTTGGCTGCCTGTGTGGTCAATTTTTTTTCAAATACTTTTTGGCTGGTAACATCACGGACAAATAACTGGATGTTCGATACGTCACCTGATTCATTAACAAATGGTACATAAGTGGTATCCAGGTAAATGGTTGTGCCAATTTTATTGATGTACTCTGAAAATATTCTGATGGATTGTTTTTTGAGTTTAATTTCATTAATTATTTCATGAACGTTTTCTTTGCGATCGAGACTAACTATGTCCTGCAGTCTTTCTCCTACTTGAAGCGGTTTAGTAAGGGAAATCACTTTACTTTTAATTATTGCCACTTCGTTGAAGAAAAGAACTCTACCTTCAGTATCTAATACAATAATGCCTTCATCAATACCATTGAGTATAGAGTTTAAAAAGTCCATGTTCAATTACTAGTTTGAAGGCTTGCAGTTAGGTAAAGTCAAAATAATCTGCGTTTCCATGCCAAACTTGGAGTTGATGACTAAGCTGCCATCCAGTTTTTCTACCATTTCTTTTACAATATAAAGCCCGAGGCCAGCCCCATCACTGCTATTGGTGCCCCGATAGAACATTTTATATACGCTGGGTAAATAATCGGGGTGAATCCCGATTCCGTTGTCGTGAATTTGAATGGAGATATCAAACGGGGTGATGGATGCTGAAATTTTAATAAAGCATTTCTCCTTTGCTTCATCACGGTATTTGATGGCATTAGAAATCAAGTTAGACAGGATGCTGGACAAGCGATAAGCATTAGAGTAAAACGGTATATCATTGTTAATATCAATAGACTTCTCCAATTCTTTATGCCCCTTAAGGTATTTCAATTGTTCAAAGATTTCTTTGATTAATTCTTTCAGGTTGATTTCAGAAATATCCACTTCGGTGCGCACATTTTTAGAGTAGTCCAATATTTCTTTGAGCGTATGGTCCAGCTTGGCGACACTTCCTTCAATAAGGTTAAGATAGTGATCACCCATTTCTTTACTTTTCTCAACGTCAAGCTTGGCTATATTGACTAATCCAAGTACAGAAGCCAAGGGGGAGCGCAGATTGTGGGAAATGCTGTAGACAAAAGAATCTAATTCTGAATTGATTTTGATCAGCTCTTGATTCTGCTGGCGTAAGATCTTTTCATTCTCTTTGCGTGCATTTTCATACTGGTGCTGGCGTAGGGCATAACGAATAGCCAATGGCAGACGTGAGAGATTAGATTTTAGCACATAATCATCTGCCCCTTTCTTCAGACAATTCACTGCAAATTCCTCAGAGACTGCTCCTGTTACCAGGATGAAGGGTATATCCAATTTTTTTTCCTGACAAATGTCAAGTGCCTCTATTGAATTAAACTGAGGCATCGAGTGATCCGACAAAATAATATCTGGTTTAAAAGAGTCAAGGGCCTCTGTAAATCCATCTCGGCCATCAACCCGTAAACGGTTAAAGGCAATTTTTTCTCTATGCAAGGCGCGATCAATCAGTCCTGCATCTTCTTCCATGTCTTCCAACATTAATATCCTCAACTCTGTTTCCATACCCATATTTAAATTTATGTTTTAGCAGGTGGTTGATTTAGTACCACCCAAAAAAGACCAACCTGGGTAACTGCTTTAACAAACTGATCGAAATCCACTGGCTTTACGATATATGCGTTTACCCCAAGCTTATATGCTTCAACAATGTCTTTTTCTTCTTTAGAGGAGGTAAGCACCACTACCGGGATTGACCGCTTTTTTTCGTCCGATTTTAGTTTTCGCAGCACCTCAATGCCGTCAACCCTGGGCATTTTAAGGTCAAGCAGGATGAGTTTTGGCATCCTGTTTTCTTCATTAAAAAGAAAATCAAGCGCATCTTGCCCATCTTCTAAATGTATTAAGTGGTTACCTAGATTATTTTTTTTTAAGGTACGTATGGTCAGCCCTGCATCATCAGGATTGTCTTCTATAAGTAAAATCTCAACCATATTCTTCATCGTTTTTTTTTAGTTATAATTATGCCGCTACTGACTATTTTTCGCTGGTTCAATATGAAATATTTCCAGTAGAACCATAATTATGTATTCGGTACTGTGAAATAAAATTTAGCGCCTTCATTAATTTTTCCCTCGGCCCAAACAGTACCTCCATGGCGCTGTATAATTCGTTTAACCAATGCTAATCCAACACCTACCCCTTCAAATTCACTGGCCTTGTGCAGCCGTTGAAAAACACCAAAAAGTTTATCCACATATTTCATATCAAATCCAACCCCGTTATCGCTAACATAATAGCAGGTATTCCCGTTCTCATAAAAAGAGCCAATTTCAATTTTGGTAATTTCTTTTTTCTGTGAATATTTTAGCGCATTGGAAATAAGGTTGACCCAAACCTGACGCAGCATGCCTTCATCTGCCAGTGATGTTTTTAGCGGGCTTATATTGAGCTCCAACTGCCTTCCGTTTTCTGCCGCTGTCAATTCCTGCAAAATTTGCTGCACCATTTCATCCATATTCAAATTTGCTTTGAATAATTCCATTCTTCCCATCCGTGAGAAATCCAGCAAATCATCGATGAGCCACCCCATGCGTTTGGCATTATTAATAATGATATGTGTTATTCGTTGGCCCTCTTCATCTAATTTAGTTCCATAGTCCTCCTTAAGGATTTCTGTATAACCGACAACAGAGCGAAGTGGGGCACGCAAGTCATGTGATACCGAGTAGGTGAAGGCATTGAGTTCCTGGTTTAGCAGGTGAAGTTGTTCTTCTGCTTTTTTTCGCTGAGTAATTTCTGAACGGATAGCAACATATTGATAGGGTTTCCCTTGTTCATTGAGAAAAGGAATAATAGTAGTGTACACCCAATAATAAGTTCCGTCTTTAGCTTTATTTTTTATATCGCCTCTCCATATTTTTCCGTCTCCTACAGTTACCCACAAATCGCGAATAAATTCTTTTGAATGATAGCCGGAACTAATAAGGCGGTGGTCTTGCCCTAGCAGTTCATCCTCGCTATACTTTGAAATTTTACAGAAGTTATCATTTGCAAATTTGATAATTCCCTTTTGGTCAGTAATACCTACTATCGATGATTCGTCTAGTGCATATTTATAATCGGCTATCTCCCTTAAATTTTTTTGTAAGTTTTCTTCAGCTTGTTTTCGCTGAGTAATGTCGCGGGCGAAGCCATAGATAAGACCTCTCTTGGTTACAGGCACTGCATTCCATAATAACGTGTGATACGTTCCGGTTTTTGACCTGTATCGGTTTTCAAAACTTATTACTTCTTCTCCCACGGCTAGTTTTCCGGTCAATTCATTGTAAGTTGTTTGCCAATCATCGGGATGTATCAGTTCTTTTATTTCCTTTCCAGTCAGATCGCTTTTTGTGTATCCTAATATTTTTTCCCAAGCGGGGTTCCATCGCATCATTTTGCCATCCAGGGATATGATCGTAAGCAAATCATGTGAATAATTGAAAAAATTATCGCGGTCTGTTTCTGCTTCTTTTCGTTCTGTGCTGTCAAACACTGTAGATCTGCTCATTAAAAAGCTGCCATCCGGGCTCACAATAGCAGTGGCACTGACAATGGATGGGAAACTGGAGCCGTCTTTTCGTTTAAACTCCAACGCCACGTTGTTAACATGTCCTCGTTTTTTGAGCAATAGGAAGTTTTCTTCAAAAACATGACGGGTCGCCTCGGTTATTAGGTCATTCAATGTCAACTTGTTGATTACTTCTTCGCGGGGATAGCCAAGCCAACGGAGTTCGGTTTCATTCATTTCGACCACCAATCCCTGACCGTTAAGAGAGTGGTAACCGCAAGGCGCATTATCATAAAGATCGCGCGTTTTATCAACCATTTGCTCCAGTTGATATTTTGTTTCTATTCGCTCTTTAAGATTTGCGTTTATCTTGTAAAAAAGGTAGGCAATAACAACCGCAATGGTGATAGCCAACCCTACAAATGAATATTGAAATTGTTTTAGGTTTTTACTTGAAACATTACGCTTATCGAGGAAAGAACGTTCTTCATCCTGTAAGTTCTTGACTACCCCGCGTATGGTATCCATTCTTTTTTTCCCTTCACCACTGGCTACCAATTCCCGTGCTTTTTCAAAGCTTCCCTTCCGGATCTCTATTATGTTTTTCTCCCAAATCAGCTGTCTGTTTATAAGCCCCCGCAATTCATCCACTTTTGCATTTTGGTTTTGATCGTTTGTGGTAAGTGAATCAAGTAAACCCAAACGGGGACCAATGGTTTTGGAAGATTCATAAAAAGGTTTCAGAAATTCTTCATCACCCGTAATTAAGTATCCCCGCTGTCCTGTTTGAATGTCTACCGAAGCCTTCATGAGTTCAGTGGCATTGTTGATAACACGCATTGCGTGGGTTAGTACCTGTGCCGTGTGAATGAGACGTTGTGTGCTCATATATGAGAATACACCCAGTATAGCCAATACAGCGACCGCAATAAAAAAACCCAACAACTCCTTTTTTTCAAAATATAATTTCATAAATAAAAAGAATAGGGAAGTGAGCGTGCATTGCTTCGAATATGCCTCTTATTTTAATGTGCCGACAAATAGTATAGGAGAAACTCCTATTGAAAAGAATTAAACTCACTAAATATTGCCTTTTTGGGACTTTTGACAACCAGTTGGGATTCCATTCCATTCAGTCTCCAGGGACAGACTCGAACAAGGATTTATAAAATCAACATTGCTCTAAGTGAAAAAATAGATCGTGATGGTGATAAGAATTGTAAAAGCAATAACACAAATCGAAATCGATGTAAACGCGACACCTTGTAGTTCCTGCTCTGTACCCTCATCGTCATCAGCTTCAAAATAACTTCAGTGGATGGTTTCTTTGACATTGCATGCAAGGATTAGATTGCTTGAAGATAATGCAAGAAGCACAGGGATGATTGGGCGCATAGGAGAAACTCCCAGGACATTTTGTCATAGGAGAAACTCCTATACAACACGGGTGGAGTTAAAACAAAACCTTCAACTTTCAAGGGTTATTTATTTTCAACAAAACTTATAAAACCATGAAAATCTCAAACCCAAAAATTATTATGCTTCTATTTATTTTAGGAGCCATTTCTTGCGAGGACAAACTAGATATAAACAGTGAATCAGGTGATGTCATGAGTTTTAATAACTCCCTTTCAGCTTCTCAGGGGAAGGTTGCCAATACTGTAAATGGGGTAGCGATAATTAAAGCCCCACTGTATAATGGTTCTGATGCCGGGCCAATCGATTTGAACTTGGCAAAATCATGGGTCGCAAAATTCAAGGGAAGTGTTGGCCCTGATGAAATTCAGTCTCGCTATTTTGGGCGTGATGTGATCGACCAGATATTGGCCCAACAGGGTTGCACCGGTTTGCGCATCTACTATGCTATAAATGATGGTGGTGAAAAAGTATTGATCATCTCTGGGGTAGATAGCACGGGTGCAAACATGGTTCCAACATCTCCTACATTAGTGGCGGGCGAAAACACATTAGCGGATGCTTCCTTGCCTTGTCCAGGTTATTGTCCAAACGGGCTTTAATTTTTTATCTTTAACGCGGGTGCAACGTACACTCGCGTTAAATGGTGAATTTACCTTTAATAATCGCTTATACTTCGATAGGTTCCGTTCTGGTTCCGTTGTGCATTTTTATATTTAAAAGATTTAGGATTGTCAAAGACCTGGAGTGGTTGGTCTTTCTATTGATCGTATCCTTGCTCTGCGATCTTAGTTCATGGATTTTACTCCGTTACTCCGTCAATACGTATCCCTTGGTTAATTTTTACTTATTAGCACAGTTCTCTGTATTATACTATCTGTTTTTTAGACACCTGAAGCAACTCCCTATTTTGAAATGGATATTTATATTTTTTTGTTGCTTTTACATAACAAACATTTCTTTTTTTCAAGGCCCTTTTCAATTTAATTCGGTCTCGAATGCTTTTGCCAGCATCATTCTTATGGGGCTTTCACTCTACTATTTGTTCACCCTTCTAAAGGAGTTGCCCACGGTAACCATTCACCTTTTGCCGATCTTATGGATATCCTTTGCGGCATTGGCGTATTACGGTGGCAATTTTTTTCTTTTCTTATTTAGTAACTATCTCACGAGTGGCATTGGCGAATCTCTTATGATCTTGTGGGTACTGCATAATATTCTAAACATCATTAAAAATATTCTTTTTGCAATCGCACTATGGCAAGCCTATCTCAACACGAAATTATCTATTTAGTCCTGATCGGTTCGGGAGGCATGCTCTTGCTTGTTGGTGGTATTGCCACCTTCATTGCTTTATACCAGAAAAGGATTCTACAGGAGCAAGAAAGGAAGCGTCTTTTAGAATTGGATTTTCAACAAAAAATGACTCAGGCCCAATTGGATGCCCAGGAAAAAGAAAGCATTAGGATTGCCGCAGACCTCCATGAATCATTGGGCTCTTTGCTGTGGGGGGCAAAATTGAATGCCTCTTTTATTGGCCAGTCTTTTAAGATGGAGGGTGAAGCAAAAGATTCATATAATACATTGGTTGACATTTTAGACCAATCACTTCATGCGGTGAAACGGATTGCCTGGGAATTAACACCAGAAGCTTTTCATCATTCTGGATTATCACAGTCTCTTGCTTCGCTCTGTGCACGTTTTAATGGAAAAGGATCGCAGGTAGAATTTAAGGAAGTGGGTGAGGGTTTGCTGTGGAACGATAATAGGGCTCTCTCAGTTTTCAGGATTATTCAAGAGCTGATAAGCAACAGTATCAAGCACTCACAAGCCTCTCAATTGGTAGTGGACCTTTTCTGGACACCCGACATTTTGTTCGTCAAGGTTTCGGATAATGGAAAAGGGTTTAAACTGACCGGGAAAAGGGATGGGGTGGGTTGGTGGAATATTAACCATCGGTGCAATCAGTTAAATGCTAAAATTGAAATAGGAGATATTCCTATAGGACAAGGGTCAGAAATAAAACTTAAAATACCTTTGCAACATGTATAATAAACTAAAGATATTCATTGCAGATGATCATTCTGTCGTGCGCAACGGTATGTCGCGCTTGCTGAAGACGTTCAAGAGGGTAGCGGAGGTGCAGGAAGCATCTAATGGCAAGGAGCTGATCCAATTAATAGACAAAGAGCAGCCCGATGCGGTTATCCTGGATGTTGAAATGCCAGTGATGAGTGGGTTGGACGCAGCTCGTTATTTGCTTGATCATTTCCCTCGTGTTAAAATCCTGGTGTTAACAATGCATACGGAAGATGTTTTTATTTCGCGGCTTGTGGATTTAGGTGTGCACGGATTTCTCAGCAAAACATCCGAACCAGAGGAAGTAGAGCAAGCTTTGTATGCCATCGTGGATAAAGATTTTTACAGGAATGATTTAGTAGACAAGGCTTTGCTTCATCTTAAGAAGCAGGCCCCAAGTCCAAGCTTAGAAAAACTAAGCCATCGGGAAACAGAAGTATTAGTATTGATATGCCAGGAATATACACCGGGCGAGATTAGCGCCCGGTTAATTATAAGTGAAAAAACATTTTCCAATCATCGTTCCAGTATAATCGCTAAAACTGGCGTGCGAAATAACATTGGTCTTTATAAGTATGCTTTACAGCATGGATATTTTTAGGAAAAGACACTGCTATTAACAAGTACTGATTATTTAAAAGAAGAAAGTTGAAATAAATTTATCTTTGAGCAATGGAGATAAATGATTTTAAAGTGCCTGTTAAGGGCAAACCCATCGATAAAGAAACAAGGTGCATTCATTATCACTCAGTCAATGACATCATCGCCATCAAATTCAAATGCTGTGATCAATTCTTTCCGTGTTACACTTGCCATGAAGAAACGGCTGATCATGTGACACAGCGATGGCCAATGAATGAATGGAATACAAAAGCAATTTTATGCGGAAGTTGCAAACACCAAATGACCATAGATGAATACATGAAGTGTAATAACCAGTGCCTAAACTGTCAGTCATCTTTCAATCCCAACTGCAGTAAACATTACCACCTTTATTTTGAATTGTAACAATTGTGTGTGTTAATAGCACTAAAGGAAAAGCAACCCGGGCTGACCACACCAGCGACTATTGCTACGCCCATAGCTTGGCTGCATAACATCTTTCAGCTCACGGTTTAGTTCATGTCCTGTAACATGTCTTTGCATAAGCTAAGCCATTACGCAGTGTGGGATGCACCCGCAGTGTGATTAATCGCTATGAATGTGAATGATGTTTCTGAGTTTTTTCCCAAGCCTTCATTTTGCGGATCATTGCTTTTTCATGTGTGGTGAAGGTAGTAGCATTTTTGGCCTTGTTAAGTTCTTCATGAAACGTTTCTACCTTGTAGTAAAACCGAAGGCGATATTTAAAAATAGTCTTTGCTCCAATTGCCTTTTTGAAGTCGCGGAGTTTCGAAGTGTCATTTACCCAGTAAAGAGCCAAATCCGCTTCATCGGAAGAGCCAGGCAAAAAAGCAAAGCCTGACCTCCCAAGATGGTGCAGTACCTCCTGCTCAAAATCTGGTTTGCCTGAAATATATAGTGTTACCCAACCCATACTTTAATTCTTTTTTTTAAGTACTACTCAACATTTTATCTGGATACCAACCAACCGCAGAATTTACTTCTGGAAAATGTAGTTTTAGAAAAATTTACGTGAACAGATTTGGTCAATAAGAGAGCTCAAAAAATTGATAGTCTGCTAATTAACGACAAAAAGCGGCATTAGGTTCTCTGGTTGCCCACAGGTTTCTATGATCTTTTTCTGTTTAGGCGCGCTAATTTTATTGTGCTATCTTTGCGCTAATATTTTAATTAAATAACAAATGAAAGAAGGAACAGTAAAATTCTTTAATGATGCCAAAGGCTTTGGTTTCATCAAAGAAACAGCAACAGGTCAAGAGTATTTCGTACACATCTCGGGTCTATTAGTAGATTCATTGAGTGAGAACGATTCAGTTACATTTGAACTGAAAGAAGGAAAGAAAGGATTGAATGCGGTTAACGTTCGTTTAGCCAATTAATACAAACACCATTTTTTCGATTGAAGCCCCTTCCTTTACAGGATGGGGCTTTTTTTATTTACTTTCTCTTGTCTAAAGGTTTTTGTTTTGAAATTCCCGGATCATCTCGGGGAAGCTCTGGCTTTTAGCTAATGCGTTTATCGCCCTGGCAATTCGTTTGGCTTTGGTGGGTTCTGTCTTGGCGCCTTCGATCCATTTGCTAAAATAATTCTGAACTGATTTGGGAATTTTGTTAAAGGTGGCGAGGGCTTTCGGTTCATCGGCAAGGCAAGTCATAAAATCTTCAGATAATTTCAGGGGTTTGTCATCTACTTCCAGTTGAACTTTTAATTGAGCACCATGTCGTTTTCCAATGGCCTTTCTCATGGCTCCGTTAATGGGCATTATAAAATTCCCACCGCCCATAGGGAGCAACGCTACTGCATGGATGGCATAGTTGTCGAGTTTTCCTTTTACGCGAAAGGAAGTCTTGGTATCAGGTTTGAGTTGTTGAGCGACATCAGCCGGTACTTCAATGTACGTCCAGCCGGTTTTCTCGCCCTTCGTGTCAAATTTTAGTATGGCTGTCTTGTAGGTAATCATCTTTACAAAAGTCAAATTTTTCCTGCATTAATCATACTAAAACAGACAGGTTAGATAGATATTTGGCACCGTGTTTTAAGTTTGAAATATTCTACTGATATTGTACGTAACTCAGGACTTAACTTTTTTCACCATGAAAACCATTATTCTTTTATTACTGGTATCGGTTTATAACTTCGCGATCGCTCAACCTGAAAAGGAAGTGGAGAAAGTTGTTGAAGCGTTGCGACTAGCAATGATTGACCCCACAACGGACGGGTTAAAAAAGATTACATCAACCGACCTTACGTATGGCCATTCGAGTGGTTTGATGGAAAATCAAGCCGAATTTATCGGTGCACTAGTATCTGGTAAATCTGACTTTAAATCTATTGCTCTGAGCGACCAATCTATTGTTCTAACTGGAAAAAATATTGCACTTGTACGTCATAAGCTAAAAGGCGAAACTTTGACGGCTGGTGCTGTTGGTTCGATAAACATTGGTGTATTATTAGTGTGGAGTAAAGAAAAAGGAGGATGGAAACTCCTGGCCCGTCAAGCATTTAAACTCTGAAGTTTCCTTCTCCTAAGGTTTGCTATGGCAGACTTTATTCAAAGCAGGGGACTTCTTCGGAGCATGCTACTGAATTTGTTCCAACTTTACCCGTTCGGATTTCCGGGTAAGTAAATGAATGATAGCCAATGATACTAAATAGGCTATGCTGCAAAGCGTAAATAAAATATTATATCCAGTGGTGATATTACCAAGACCTTTATAGGTATCGAGTAGATATCCAATGAGTATTGGAAAGAGAATTCCTCCTAATGAACCAGCCGTGCCGGCAATACCTACAACCGAACTTACGGCTTCTACCGGAAACATATCTGAGGCCATAGTGAATACATTTGTAGCCCATGCCTGATGCACGGCAATGGCTAAGCTAATTAATGCTACAGCGATCCACGCGTTTGGGGCAAACTGCGTAAACAGAATGGAAAGTTCAAGGCAGGCAAATATAAGGAGGGATGTTTTTCGTGCTTTTAGTGTCGGCCAGCCTTTACGTATCATCCATGATGAAAGATAGCCACCCCCGATACTGCCTATTGTTGCAGCCAGATAAAT
>JANOLM010000373.1:0-3988 GCA_031419815.1 Bacteroidia bacterium | reverse complement strand
AGAGTACAGACCTTTCTTTATTGAAGATCCTTTCTCGCCAGAGAATAATGGCTACTTTAAACTATTAAGACAACAAACCAGTGTGCCGTTGGCGATGGGTGAGTTATTCAACAATCCTCATGAATGGATTGGGCCAATGTCAGAACGATTGTTCGACTTCATACGCATACACATATCGCAAATTGGAGGCATTACCCCTGCTATGAAAGTAGCGCGGCTTGGCGAGGCATTTAATATTCGCACAGCCTGGCATGGACCTGGAGATGTTTCGCCTGTAGGCCATGCAGCAAATGCGCACATCGATTTCGCTGTATGGAATTTTGGAATTCAGGAGAGCGTTACCTTCTCACCGGAGCTACAAGAGATTTTCCCTGGAAGCCCTACCATGAAAGACGGGTATATGTATGTCAATGAAGCGCCAGGCTTGGGCGTAACGGTAAATGAAAAATTAGCTGCGAAGTATCCCCTACCCCCTAAACAATTAAATGAGTGGACGCAGGTAAGAAGAAGCGATGGCACAGCTATACGACCATAAAAAATAAATGTTTGGCGTTGTTCGGAATTGGTAAATCTAAATTCTGTTAGAACTACTTATAAAAATCTAGTACAAAATATCTACTTAAACTTTATTAAAATGAAAAACGTACTCCAGGAAATCATTAAAAAAAACAAGCAGCGCGAGCAGGATGCAACAGCCGCGCGTCAGGCAGAAATAGATAGTCCAAGTACCCAAGACAATAGGCGCAACTTCCTCAAGAAGACTGCACTCGGTGGAATGGCTTTGACAAGTCTTATGGGATTGACCTTTGAAGATTCAATGGCTCAGACTACATCAAAAGTTCAAAAGGCTTCAGCTCCATCTGATTTAAAAATAACCGACATGCGTTATTGTCTGACTGCCGTAATGGGTGGAACAGCAATTATCAGGATCGATACAAATCAGGGTATTTATGGATTAGGAGAAGTGCGAGATGCTGCGGATGTGCGGTATGCCTTATTTCTGAAGAGTAGAATCCTTGGAGAAAACCCGTGTAACGTAGAAAAGATTTTTAAAATCATTAAGCAATTCGGAGGTCAGGCTCGTCAGGCAGGTGGTGTATGTGCTGTTGAAATGGCGTTGTGGGATATTTGTGGTAAAGCCTACAATGTTCCAGCCTGGCAATTGCTAGGAGGAAGATACAGAGACACAATAAGAATATATGCTGATACACCTGAAGCTAAAAGTCCTGAGGAACAACTGAAGCTCATCAAGTTTCGCACGGAAACACAAGGTTACTCTTGGTTAAAAATGGATGTGTCTATAAATGAAATCAAAGACATACCTGGTGCATTAGTAAATCCTGAAATTCTTAAGCAGGGTTCAAGCCAATGGCAGGGTGGCTACATGTCTTATTCAAATACCCGCCATCCTTTCACCGGCATACAAATCACTGAAAAAGGTTTGGACGAACTAGCCAAGATTGTTGACAATGTTAGAAGCATGGTCGGTTATGAAATTCCTATGTCAACCGACCACTATGGCCACATTGACATGAACAATTGCATTCGCCTGGGCAAAGCTCTTGAAAAGTACAGGTTGGCATGGTTGGAGGATATGGTGCCATGGCAGTACAGTGAACTACATAAAACTATATCTGATGCACTTGAAACACCTACCTTGACTGGGGAGGATATTTATCTTCTGGAATACTTCAAGCCATTGATAGATCGGCATGCCGTAGATATTATTCACCCTGACTTAGCTTCTTCCGGAGGTCTTCTGGAAACGAAGCGTATAGGTGACTATGCCGAAGAAAAAGGTATTGCAATGGCCATGCATCAGGCTGGTACTCCTGTTTCTTTTATGGCTAACGTGCATTGTGCAGCTGCTACTCAAAACTTCCTCGCGCTTGAACATCACTCAGTTGATTTACCTTGGTGGGAAGGTTTAGTGAAAACCACAGATGGAAGAAAATTAATAGATAAAGGTTTTTCCCCTGTTCCTCTTACAGCACCAGGTTTAGGAATTGAACTAGTAGACGAAGAAGTTAAGAAACATCTTCACGCAAAGGATGGAAGTTATTTTGCGCCTACCAAAGAGTGGGATGAAAAGCGTTCGCACGATAGGATTTATAGTTGATAGTTTAGTTTTAGGTGTTGCTCAACCGACAGGATTTAAACCCTTGTTGGTTGAGCTTTTTATTTTTCCTTATTCATTTACTAAAGCCCAAAAAATGTGAAAACCAAGATCCTTTTCAAAGTAGCACTAGGTTTATCAATAGTCTGCCTTCTCATTTCATTAATTATTATTCTTAATGGTGGCTTACCACAGGCAGGGACGTCACTAATTGCATTTTTTTTTCTTCTAGGCCTTTCCTTTCAGGGCTTTGATAAACTAAAGGGGTATACTTACCCCATTATGATTTTTGCTGCTGTTACAACAGCATTGTTTTATCCCACCAATTTTCAAGAAGTTAATGGATTTAAATTAACAGCTTTAATTACTCCATTAATACAGCTCATTATGTTTGGCATGGGAACTTCCATGAGCGCAAAAGATTTTATTGGTGTAGCCAAAACACCTAAAGCAGTTGCCATTGGTGTGATGGCACAGTTTACCATTATGCCCAGCCTTGGATTTCTACTGGCGAGTATAAGTGGATTTACTCCAGAGATTGCCGCAGGTATCATTCTCATTGGCTGCTCCCCAAGTGGGTTGGCTTCGAATGTGATGAGTTATTTAGCAAAAGCAAACCTGGCACTGTCAATTACCATAACGGCCACCACTACCCTATTGGCTCCTGTGGTAACGCCTCTACTAATGAAATTACTTGCAGGTACTTTTATTGAGATTGATATTTTTAAAATGATGTGGGATATTTTTAAAATGATTATAATTCCAATAGGGGCAGGATTGCTATTCAACAAACTCTTTCATGGTAAATCACAATGGTTAGATAAGGCCATGCCACTGGTATCAATGCTTTGCATCGGATTTATCATTACCATCATTACCGCTGCCGGTCGCGACAGCCTTTTAGAGATTGGTTATATATTAATTGGTCTCGTGTTTATCCACAACACCGCAGGCTATCTTATAGGGTATTGGGCCGCGCGAGCATTCAAAATGAATGAAAAAGATTGCCGAACCGTTGCCATTGAGGTAGGTATGCAAAATGGTGGCTTGGCATCGGGCATTGCAAAAGAGATGGGTAAAATTGCAACGGTTGGATTAGCGGCTGCTGTTTTTGGACCGCTCATGAACATCACCGGATCAATTTTAGCCTCCTATTGGCATCGCAGGCCACCTAAAAATTAGACTTTCTAAACTAAACCTAATTCCATTATGAGAGAAATAGTTAAGTCCAAATTTAAAGGTGTATCCAGAAGATCGGCCATCCAGTCATTCTTGGCACTGGCGGGGGCAGCAGTCTTTCCTATGGATGCTAATGGGAAAGAGCCAACTGGCGAATTAAACATTGCAAAGCTGGAGGCCAAAGAAAAAACACCGATTAAGATTACTAAGCTTGAAACTTTTTTGGTTAAACCAAGATGGATCTTTTTGAAAGTTCATACCGATGCAGGCGTTGTAGGTCTGGGCGAACCACTTTTGGAAGGAAGAGCACTTACTATACAAGCAGCTATAAAAGAAATTGAACCTTATTTAATTGGCAAAGATCCACGGCAAGTTGTCCATCATTGGCAAGCCATCTATCGTCATGCTTTTTATAAAGGTGGCCCAATATTAACAAGTGCCCTTAGCGGTATTGATCAAGCCTTATGGGATATCAAAGGAAAACTTTTGAATCTTCCGGTATATGAATTATTTGGAGGCCCTACCCGAGACCGGGTACGAATTTACGGTCGGGCCAGCAACGCGGATGAAATGAAGGCCCGGGTGAAAGAAGGTTATACGGTGATTAAAACCGGTGTAGCCAAAATCAACCCGTCAAGAGCTGTCGAGAATCCTAAATTTATAAAATATGCAGTCGATAATTTTGCTTCGTTA
>JANOLM010000372.1:0-6719 GCA_031419815.1 Bacteroidia bacterium | reverse complement strand
GTATGCAATCTATCAAAGAACTCAATCTGAAAGCAAATCACAACTTATAATTTAAAAGTGATTTGCTTTCAGATTGAGGCTACTGAGAAAAAAAGTCATTTATCCCATAAAATCCACAACTCTCATGAAGCACAAAAGGCTGACCAGCCAACATGCCAATCAATCTACCTACGTTATCACTTCGGTAAACAGGTCTGAAAGCAAATCACAACTTAAAATTATTATTTTGATTTCGAATCTTTGCTGAAGTTTATCCCAAACCGAATCCCTGTTGTTTTTGCAAGGACTTAAAATATTCCCTTGTTACAGATTCCATAAAATTCTTCGCCTCTTCCCAGGAAAAAGGAACAAGCATTTCCGGCATTGCTGATTTGTTGGAATGTGCCGTGTCAATTTCGCGCATGGCGAACAAAAGGGATTTTGAAGATATCAAAGGGTTATATTTCTTATACTGTTCCAACAGGGTAAGACCACCAAATTTTTTGAACAAAAAGAAAAGATCAACATAGTCTTTTTTCTCTCTTCTTTCTGTGAAAGCCGTGAGCTTGAATGCAGCCAGGTCTTCGAGTGCCGCAAGGCGCATCCCATTTACTACAAGTGATGGTTTTCTAAAGGGGACGGACCAGTCGTCAAAAATATCGACCTTCACTTCTTTTATTCGCGCATTAACACTATAGCTTGTGGTCACATATTCGCTATGAGGAAATTTGTTTAGCAAGGAAGCGACAATTGTTTGTTTACTCATTTTTTCGTTGGAGAAAAAATCTATGTCAATTGATTTCCTGTGTCCCAACTGTAATGCGATGGCTGTTCCTCCCACTAGTCTAAATGACGACAATAGTTCAATAGACATGAGATCCTTAAGAACCTCGAGTAACTCTTCTGTAACGGTTTCCTTATGCAAATTCATAAATCTAAATTCAGGTAATACCAAGCCATCGCTTTTGACATAGGCTTGAGTTGAATTTTAAGGAGAATGTCTGTGACTTTCTCTTTACCATAATATCGGATGATCTCAGCTATTTCCGTTAGCGTACCGTACTCAAATACACGGGGCACAACCCATTCATCGGATTCCATCAAAGCTTTTCCGATATTTTTCTCGCTAATGTCCCAAAACAGTTCCCTTCCAAGATTTACTTTTCCGTTTGCTGTTTCTATCGTTAATTCCATCTGTATTCTTATTCTGTAAACTTAGATTGCTAAGCTTTAATGCCAAACTGTATGCAATTTATTAAAGATCCCGATAGCTATCGGGACTATCTACCTACGTTATCACTTCGGTAGACAGGCCTGAAAATGATTTTATTTTTTCAAAAACTTTTGAGTCAACTCTTCAAGAGCCTTCACTTCAGCTGCGCCCATTTCTTCGCTTACATGCAACATCAAGTCGAACATGACCTGCTCGCTATACCCAAGTTTAGAGGCCACATGAGAACAATATTTGATTTCTTCCCGGTACATGCGCTCATCTATTTTCATAAGTTGCACTAAACTGAAGATGTACTTGAACTTTTGGTCGTTGGTCATCCCCGAAGGGATAATTTCTTCATGAGAAGATGTGAAGAGCGGCAGAATTTCACTGGGTTTTATTTCATTGGCATGCCCAATGTTTAGAATATAGCTCCTCTCCTTTTCTGCTATTTCCCCGTCAATGCGAGCAAGATTAATCAATGACTTTATCTGATGAAGTTGCATGGGCCAATTCAATTTGGGTAGGAAGATCAAAAATATTGTTAATCTTTCCTAACGATTATTTCCTTTCCAAAACGATTAATCTAGTGAATAATGCTCAGCCTATTCTGTTTTGGTAACTTTACAGGATTCTAAATTATAATCGGAGTAATCCACATGAATTTCCTTGCTCATCTTTATTTGTCTGGTGATAATACCTCTGTAATGCTAGGAAATTTTATTGGAGACTTTGTAAAAGGAAAAAACCTGATAGAAAAAGTAGGACCTGAAATGGCTAAAGGAATTGAACTACACCGTGAAATAGATTTTTTTACAGATCAGCATCCTATTGTAAGGGAAAGCAAAAAAAGATTGCGCCCCAAATACCGCCACTATTCCGGTGTTATCGTTGACGTTTTTTATGATCATTACCTGGCAAAAAACTGGAAGGATTACCATCACCAACTATTACCTGATTATGCCGACCGTGTTTACAATCTTATTCAAAAAAACAATGCCCTATTGCCCGAGCGGGTAAACATGATGATGCCCTATATGATCAAAGGTAACTGGCTTGTGAACTATGCAACACTGGATGGCATTCACAGGACTCTTTCGGGGATGACGCGAAGGACACCTTATGAATCAAAGATGGACGAATCGATTTCTGACCTTACAGAAAATTATGAAGAATTTAAGACGGAGTTTATTACTTTTTTTCCTGAGTTGAGAAAACATTGCAAGGATTGGCTGGGAAGTAAAATAGTTAATAGTTAACAAATTCTAAAATCTCTAATCGCAAATCCTAAATCCTAAATACCCCACCAATACGTTAGCTTCACTACTAATGCCCTATTCTTTACAGCAAAATTTTCCGATAAATAATTATCCGTATAAACAATGAACAAATCAGATGCAGGTTTGTAACGCCATTGTATGCGTGTGTTGATATTCACATTTTTCCTTTGCTCATTATACTGCGCAAATGCAGTGAAGAATAATTTGTTGGTCATGGTTACATCCAATCGCGGCCCAATGAGCCAGAAGGTTGTCTTGCCCCACGGCTGGGGTAACCGGATATCATTGTAGCTTGAACTTAAGGCAATGCTAACATAAGGTTGAAACCGATAGCCAAAGTCAGTAGTTACATTAAACCGAGTGCCATCTTCATAATATCCCCCATAGCGAAACGTAGCTCCATAAGTAAACAATTGCTGTGGCTGCGAAACGTAGTCCATACCAAAAGCTTTCCATCGGTGCTCGCTACCAGTCTCTAATGCAGCAAGGCCTGAGTTTGTTGGATCAAAAGGCCTGAGCAACTTTACATAATTGTAGGCCACCCACCCGAGCAAAGTGTTCTGCTTGCGAAATGTAACTTTATAGGCTCCAAAACTTTGATTATCAGTTTGCTGAAATGATTCATTAAAAAAAAATTCTGTGTTTAGAATTGGCCCGTGGCTCAAGACTTTTGAACCTGTTGGAAAAAAAAGGCGACTGACCTGCGGGTTTATTCTGATGAACCCAGTGCGCGGTACATAACCAACTTCGGCTGTATAATCTTTCCCGACATACTCATGTTGCCAGATGATGTTCCAATTGCGGCTAAAGTAATTGAGGTTTGCAGCATGAGTGAAGTCATGACCTTTTTTATCAGGACTAAAAGACTTAAGCATAACGGCCTTGCCTGTCCAAAGATTATTGGAAGACGCAAGGTTATACTCCATTCCTATATTTCGGTTATAGGCGGAATACACCGGCTTTGTTGAATCCGAACTTGGTACGTAGTTCAATGACTCTTTATTAATGAAGATAGCCGCAATGTTTGAACGGGCGAATACTCTACGCTGAACCGAAACCACTGCAAAATTTTGGGAAGGCAGACCCACGGAGTCAACTTTGGAGGTTTGCATATCCATCGCCCCGATACGCCAGTTTTTATTAACTCTTCCGCTAAAGCGAGCACCAAATTGGATAGGAGCATTAAGTCCGATCCTTCTGGAAAAAAAAGGTCGGATGGTAGCGTATCCAAAATTCGCAAACAGGTCACCGTTTTCAAGAAAGAATTGACGCCTCTCTGGAAAGAAAAGTTCGTAACGATCAAGATTGGTAACCTGTCGGTCAACCTCAACCTGAGAAAAATTAGGGTTAACAGTTAAGTCCAGATTCAAAGAAGATGTAATCGCAATTTTTACATCGGCACCAATATCTTTATCATAAACGGTTGGCTCATTTCTTTCACGATTTCTGGAAGCATTTACTAATCCATACGGGATGATAGAAACATTACCTCCGACTATCGGTGGTGGTTGATCCCAAACTAAAGTTCCGGTGTAAGCCAAAGATGCTGTGGGGAATTGCCGTGGCACAGCAGCCCATGCCGATTTTTCTGTCGTCTTTAAGTCGAGGCGACTGAAATTGATTCCCCATTTGGTGATTCCTTTTTTAAACCGAATACTTTTGAAGGGTATGGCCGCTTCAAAGACCCACTTGTCATCATAATTTTTTACAGAAGAGACCCATTTGTTATCCCAGCTCAAATCAGCCCTACCTCCTTCATACATGATACCATCCCACTGCGCACCAGCAGCATTTGCACCAAATGTGAATCCGTTGGTTTGATCATCAAACGGATCCATGAACAATAAGAAATTATCATTCTTACCAAAAGCAAAATCGCGCCTCAATGATTCTACCATGTAAGGTCCTGGCAAAAGATGATAACAAACTGCTAGTAAATAGAGATGCTGATCATCATACGTCATCCTTACCTCAGTCTTAACGATGGCAAAGCTGGTATCCATAGGGAGCACAGCAAAAAAATCTTTAGCAACATCCGTCTGACCCCAGGCTTCATCATCCACAAGTCCGTCAACCCTTACGGGTAAGGATGATTTTCTTATTTCAAGCTTATAGCGATCGTTCTTCTTTTGGGCAGAAAGGGAAAGGCAAATAAGGCAACAGAAAAAAATAGAAACAATTCTCAACGGAAACGTGATCAGGAGTTAAACATCCCTAAAAATAGTACGAATATTTAAGTAGCACATTAAGGATCGATCCGATGCTGCTGGTTATTATGCAAAAGGTAAAATTCCTTGCCTTGGAGAGCGATCTTGTTATGTGGGCTCTTCAGGATCACTCTACTGAGTGCACTATACCTTCAAATAAAAATCCATTTTTGTTTCTTTAGCTCCCAGAGGTTGGAGGTATTCAACTACAGCTTTTGACTCTTCGCCACCCTGCATCGCGTGATGCAACATGGTAAATCCATGTGCGCCTTTAGAATTTAATAACTGCGGGTTTGAAGTAAGCACTTGTTTAACAATGTCAAGGTGACCGAGCATGGAAGCAAGATAAATATTGTAGCGCGCCTTTACCCAATAAGTAAGCAGCTATCTCTTTATTTCCTACATGGCCAGCCGCCTCAATGCCACTTTCGTAATCTCCCCCACCCCAATCGTAAGAAACATGTAAAAAGCAGATGGTCATTCTCTAGCATTTCTTTCATTCGATCAAATTTGCCGTGAGAAACGCCTACAAACTCTTTGACCGTCTCAAGTTTAAACTGGGCAGGCCTTTGAAGCTCTTGCTATAGTCGTCTTGATAAATTTGCTGCGATTAAGTTTAGTTTCCATAAGACGACTCTTTTGTGATGAAAACGGAAGATAAGAAATAGAGACCCAAAAACTCTGTGAACGGTTGAGAGTGAAGAACAGTGAGTTTAACCGAGTTGCTTGCCGGGTCTGGAAAATTTACTTTTGGGCTTTATTTAAACTTCAAAATGTTCAACGATCCCGAATTAGACGGCAAATACCTGGGCACCATTTCAAAAGATTTTGTTAAGGTGGCTGATTCTTTAAAGGAGGCTTCCTATCAAATTAAAAAAGCTGGCTTTGATTTTCCGATATTCCCAATCTCCAAAGAAGAATTACCGATCGGCCAACTCCTGATTGATAAGTTTGCGGCAGACGGAGACTGGAACTACTATGCCTCTTTTCTGGACGAGTTTGTACAGCGCGACCTGGTGGACAAGGACAAGGAAGAAGATTTCAAAAACACCTACAAAGACCCGGACGAGTTCTGTTGCTTGTTTGTGGTGGATAAGGAGTTTACACGATTCGTTTTCATTCCGTTTCCGGAAGATTGATTCATTGAAGATTTTAGAATTCAGATTTAAGGTTTTTGTTCGTTAACATTAAAGGTGCATGGCACCGGAACATTGTGCCTCTCTAAATCAATTCCGGTTTCAAATAAATCAGAGACACAAACAACGTTTTTCATTATTTTCGTTTCAGTGCTATGCACCTTGCTACTCATGTGTTTATATTCTACAAATATTTTGCGGCTCTGCCGCTGACACATCCAGTTTCCCGTTACAAAAAGTTACTAACTTAACGACATTGATTTATGAATTTAGATTTTTGATTTAAGGCTTGCTAGAAAATCTTAAATCAAAAATCACAAATCACAAATCATCTAAAATGATCCCAACCCTGTGCACTCAATGGCACAATAGTCCCCAGTTTTGATTGCATAAAATTTTGTTTGGCATCCTCATGGACATAACCAATAAACTGGATGTCCGCATGATTCTTAATTTTTTCAAAGTCGGGCTGTTTGATCGTGAAGAGTAATTCATAATCTTCCCCTCCATTTAATGCACACGTCACAGGGTCTACTTTAAATTCCAAAGCAGCTGTATCATACGTTTCATTGTCGATGGGAATCTTATCTTCATAAATTCGTACACCAACATTCGACTGGTTGCTTAAATGAAGGAGTTCAGAAGCCAGGCCATCCGAAATATCAATCATGGAAGTTGGAACGATACCAGCCTCTGTAAGGTCATGAATAATGTCCATCCTCGCCTCGGGTTTTAATTGGCGACCCACCACATATTCATATTTATCCAAATCAGGTTGCATTTCCGGATTAGTTAAAAAGACTTGTTTCTCCCGCTCCAAAACCTGAAGTCCCATGTAAGCACCGCCCAAATCGCCTGTCACACAAATTATATCGCCAGGTTTTGCACCACTGCGATATACGAT